>JAALOD010000017.1:0-18564 GCA_013372845.1 Candidatus Udaeobacter sp. | reverse complement strand
TCGTCGTAGGAAATGGTTTCTGCCGCGATAAAGCCGCGCTCGAAATCCGAGTGGATAGTTCCGGCAGCGGCTGCCGCTTTGTCGCCGGCGTGGATGGTCCACGCGCGCGACTCTTTTTCGCCGGTGGTAAGAAACGTGCGAAGGCCAAGCAAGTGATAAACGGCCCGGATTAACGCGTGCACGCCAGTGTCTTCCACACCCAAACCACGCAAATAATCCAGCGCCTCCTGCTCACTCAGATCAACCAGTTCGCTTTCCAACTGCGCGCTGATGACGATTGCTTCAGTGGCAAAATGGTGCCGCGCGTATTGGCGAACCGCCGCGACGTACTTCGTGGCGCTGTAGCCTGGGGCGTCGTCCCCGGCATCCGAGTGCTTAATTACCTCATCGTCGCGGTCAGCGGCGGCGGGTACAGACGCCAAATCCGATTCCGAGACGTTACATGCGAAGATTGTCGGCTTTGATGTGAGCAGAAAGAAATTGCGAGCGGCTGCTTTTTCCTCCGGGGTTAAGCTCGCGGTGATGACTGGCTTACCCGCATCCAGATGGGGCAATAGCTTCTCGGCGATGGCGTTTTCGTTCTTTGCTGTTTTATCGCCAGCGCGCACTTCTTTTTGCAATCGATCGTGTCTTCTTTGTAGCGACGCCAAATCCGCCAGCACAAGCTCGGTATTGATGATCTCAATGTCTCGAATTGGATCGAT
Organism: Candidatus Udaeobacter sp.; assembly: GCA_013372845.1. Taxonomy (GTDB): domain Bacteria; phylum Verrucomicrobiota; class Verrucomicrobiia; order Chthoniobacterales; family UBA10450; genus Udaeobacter. The sequence goes on along the minus strand of JAALOD010000017.1, from coordinate 17,860 downwards.
GGTTGCACTGACATGATGAACGTTGCTGTCTTCGAAACAACGCACCACCTGAACGATCGCGTCCACTTCGCGAATGTGATGAAGGAATTGATTTCCCAAGCCTTCGCCTGCGCTGGCGCCTTTGACCAGGCCAGCGATATCAACGAATTCGATCGCAGTTGGAACAATTTTTTTGGAATGCGAAATTTGCGCGATCTTTTCCAGGCGCGAATCAGGCACGGTCACAATGCCCAAGTTTGGATCGATGGTGCAAAAAGGATAATTTTCCGCCGGCGCCTTATGCGTGCGCGTGACGGCGTTAAAAAGCGTCGACTTTCCGACGTTTGGAAGACCAACAATTCCGGCGCTAAGCATGATTTTTTTGTTGCGGCCGTGTCTGACGGCCGAAAGCGAGCGACACTCAGAGAGCGCCGCAACAGTTAACAATCGGGCCGCCGGGATTTGAACCCGGGACCTCTTGAACCCCATTCAAGCGCACTACCAAGCTGTGCTACGGCCCGCTGGAGCGAATACTGTTTGCCACTTCCGGGTCGGAGGCAAACCTTTCCGTCCGATGCCATGAAAGCGATCATCCTAAAACGTGTGTGCGTTTGCTCTGTCGCAGTCGCAATTCTGCTCTGCGTCACCGGCATGACGCTTGCTCAAACCCGCAGTCGCCTCAAGCTAAACGAAGACGCTTTCGCCTTTGGGGTGCAACTCATTAAACAAGGGCACTTCATCGCGGATCGAAAAGGCTCGTGGAGCCAGCATCGGCCTTCGACCGAGCTCGAGAACGAGTTCATTCGGCAGCATGGCTTCGGCGAGTACGCAAAGTGGCATCTGGCAATCGACGAGCGCTATGCCGAGAACACCAAGCGAAGATACAAATTTCCCTATGGCGACTTCAAAAACGTCCATCGCTGCGGCGTCCTTGCTGTCCAGAGTAGAGCAGCTGAGTACAGCTATTCCGAAATCGAAAATGCAGCGGCCCAGCTGAGGCAAATGATCGAGGCGACTCGGAATTCAGTACATTGAGAGTTCGTTGGGTTCGCCTTTATTTCGACGCCCAGGCGGTCAAGAACGCATCGATCAACTCTGGCAGTTCGTCGCTGTAACCACCTTCGAGGATCGTAGCTACGGGAATGTCGAGTTTTCTCAGCCACTCGCCGAACGTGGAAAAATCCTCCCGTTCGAGTGTCATTTGCACGAGTGGATCACGCGCGTAGGCATCGAAGCCTGCCGAGACAAGTAGCAGATCGGGTTTGAATGCGACCAATTTGTCCAGCGCCCGCTTCGCTACCTCGACATGATGATTCCGCGGTGTCCCGGGGCCGAGTGGATAATTCGCCACATTCGCAAAAGATTTTGTGCCCGTTCCAGGGTAACCGGGAAATTGATGAATCGATGCAAAGGCGATCCGCGCATTGTGCGCAACGATCGCTTCAGTCCCGTTGCCGTGATGGGCATCGAAATCCCAAATCGCAACGCGCTGGACCTTTGTTGTAGCCGGGGTCGATGACCCCGGCCGGCCGGCATCCCCGCTACCGGCTACAGCAAGCGCATCGAGCGCGGCGATGGCAACGCTGTTGAAGTAGCAAAATCCCATCGCCCGGTCTCGAGTGGCGTGATGTCCGGGCGGCCGCATCAAACTGAATGCGCGCTCACCCCGCAGCGCTGTTCGCGCCGCGTCGATCGCCGCGCCGGCAGAACGCAAAGTGTGTTCGTAAATCTTTGGGTAAATAGGCGTGTCCGCGTCGAAGTCGCGCGTTGCGTTTCTGATCCTTTCCAGGTGATCGCGCGAATGCGCCCGCAACAGAGCCGCTTCACTGGCAGGCTCCGGCATGCGCCATTCCCAATCAGGATGTCGCTCCTTCAATAATGGAACGCTGCGCGCAACTCTAGCTGGCCGCTCAGGATGGCTGGGCGCTGAATATTCCAGGCAGGATGCGTCGTGAAAAATAATCATGGTGTTTGCATGGTGGCGGTTCAGTGGATATTCCGCTACGACGATGCTAAACGGCCAGAAAATTGTGGTGGTAATGCCCGCTTATAACGCCGCCCGCACTTTGCAACGCACTTACGACGAAGTAATGGCGCAGGGGATTGTCGATCTTGTCATCGTCGTGGACGACGCCAGCCACGACGATACAGTGGCGATTGCGCGCACACTTGAGCGTGTGCAGGTGGAGGTTCATCCGGAAAATCGCGGCTACGGCGCAAATCAAAAAACCTGTTATCGCCTCGCACTGGCCGCGGATGCGGACATTATCATTATGATTCACCCAGACTATCAGTACACGCCGCAGTTAATCCCGGCGATGGCGGCTCTGGTGGGAAGCGGACTTTATCCCTGCGTGCTTGGTTCGCGCATTCTTGGCGGCGGTGCGCTGCGTGGCGGTATGCCTTTGTGGAAATACATCTCGAACCGGTTTTTGACGCTTGCTGAAAATGTTCTTATCGGCGCGAAACTCTCGGAATATCACACTGGTTATCGCGCTTTTTCGCGCCAATTGTTGGAGCGCCTGCCGTTGGAACGAAATTCTGACGATTTCGTTTTCGATAACCAGGTGCTCGCGCAAATCATCGCACTCGGCTGCGCGATCGGCGAAGTAACCTGTCCCGCGCGCTACATGCCTGAAGCATCATCGATTAATTTTCGAAGGAGCGTGCGCTATGGCCTTGGCTGCCTGGCGACAGCGATGCGTTTTCGTTTGGCGCGTTTGAAGGTCGCCTCGCCGATTGTTTAGGTCGACGCAAACAATCGCCGGTTCTTGGAACTCAATAGCGCACGCGAACCAGAAATAATCCTTCGGCCGGAGCGGCAAAGCGAGGTGGGCCCACCTGGCCGGAGTCCAGCCGCGCAGCGACATCCTCGATGCACATTTTGTCGAGTGCGCATTTCACCAGGGAGCCCACGATCAATCGAATCATTTTATAGAGAAAACCGTCGCCATCGAACTCGATTGCCATACACGGACCTTCTTGCCGGACCCGCACTGAATAAATTGTCCGGATCGTGCTCTTTTCTTCCTTCCCGCGGTTGGCCGCGAACCCGGCAAAATTATGAGTGCCGACAAACCGTTTCGCTGCCCGCTTTAGAATTTTGAAGTCGATCGGACGCGGAGTATGCCAGGCCCGATGACATTCAAAGGGAGGCAGAACGGGGGCCAACCAGATTCTGTAACGATAGATTTTTCCTTTTGCCGAAAGTCGCGCGTGAAAATCATTCGACACATATTGGCAGCGAAGCATGCGAATAGCCGGAGGCAATAACGCGTTGAGCGCTTCAGTCCAACGCGCGGCCGACAAACGGTCGTTAGGAAGATCGGCGTGCGCGCATTGAGCGAGTGCATGGACGCCCGCATCCGTTCGTCCTGCGCCGTGAACGCGAACCGGTTTGCCTAGAACGCGCTCAAACGCGCGCTCTATGTGATCCTGGATCGTGTTGCGATGAGATTGGCTCTGCCATCCGGCGAATGGAGTGCCGTCGTACGCGATGATGAGTTTCAGCCTTCGTGCCATTGATCCTCGTGATCGGTGATCAGTGAACAGTGATCCGCAGCAAGATTTCGTTGTTCACGGATCATAGATCACAGATCATTGATCACTTTTGCTTCCCACATTCGCGACGCGCCAGTCCAAGTAGCTCTGCAAAATCATCTGAGCCGCCACCTGATCGACGTAGCTGCGAGTGTCTCGCGTCTTCTTACCTGCGTCACGCAATGCCCGGTGGGCTGCGACGGTGGTTAGGCGCTCGTCCCAGGTAACAACCGGGCATGGCAGGATGGCACGCAATTTTTCGACAAACTGAAGGGCTTCGGTTGCTGCAGCACCAATCTGGCCGTTCATCTGGCGAGGAATGCCGGCTACCACGTGATCGACCTTTTTTTCTCGGACGATTTCCGCGATGCGCGACACCGCCTGCTTGTTTGCTGGAATGGTCTCAAACGGGTGCGCAAGCAACTGTAACTCATCGGATATTGCAGCTCCGATTCGCGCCCGACCAAAATCGAGAGCTAGAATCGGATTCATCGCACGTTGAGTCATTGCAGCTCAGGCGGCAGCTTGCCGATCAGATTCTTGATCTTCTCCGCTTCGTGCCGGTGACAGACCAAAAGCGCGTCCTTTGTTTGCACAACGATGAGGTCATGAACTCCAAGTAGTGCGATGGTCGTCCCGCCCTCCTCGAAAACGATGTTGTTGCTGGAATCGAGCACGATGACGGCGCAATTCGCGGCGTTGCCCTGTTTGTCTTTCTCAAAATAATTCGACACGGCCCTCCAACTCCCGATGTCGTCCCAGTCGAAACTGGCTTCCACCACAAGAACGCGGTCTGCCTTTTCCATGATCGCGTAGTCGAAGGAGATCCGTGGCAATTTGCTGAAGCGTTCACGCAAAGCCTTCTCGAAATTCTTCGGCGCGCGCAATTGAGAAATGAAGTCCGCCAGCTCTGGAGCGTGACGGTTGAATTCGCGGAGTACTGTAGGCACCGACCAGACGAACATGCCTGCGTTCCATCGGAAATTTTCCTTCCGCAAAAATGATTCGGCAAGATCAAGGTTGGGTTTCTCGCGAAAGCGCACAACCCGATGAATGGCATCGTTCGCTGGGCGCGTCCGCAAACGGACCGGCTTGCCTTGCTCGATGTAGCCGTATCCAGGACAAGCCCAGGTTGGTTTGATCCCGATAGTTACCAGCTCACCGGTCTCTTCGGCTGCGTCGGCAGCCAGCGCCAACGTTTCCTGAAACGCCGCCCGGTTGGAGATGACATGATCGGCGGGCAGAACGAGCATGGTGGCTGCGTGATCGCGAGCCACGACCCATCCAGTGCCGAGCGCCACCGCAGCAGCGGTGTCACGTTTGGCTGGTTCAGCGATGATATTCTCTTTTGGAAAACCCCCCAGCAATTTGCGAACTGCGCTCTCCTGTTCGGCGTTCGTCAGGATCAAAATACGTTCATACGGAACAAGACCCTCAAGCCGAGCCAACGTTTCTTCGAGCAGAGCTTTATCGGAAACGAGGCGCAGCAGCTGTTTGGGGCGGGCACGGCGGCTCAATGGCCAGAAGCGTTCACCACTGCCGCCGGCGAGAATAAGCGCGTATATCGGGGTGGGCATGTAAAAGTGGGAGGATCTTCCGGGTCGCGAAAATTGCCGTTTCTTTTTCCCAAACGCGACGTATATGGTAGGCGATGTCTTTCCCGATATCCATTTCAAAAACTTCCGAACAGCTTCCGGTTGACCCGTTGCTTGTGGTCACGCGGGCCGCAATTGGCCTTGGCTTGGGCATAATGATGGCCGACAAACTCAAGCCCTCGATCCGTCAGGCAGCGGCGATCGCGCTTGTTGCGATTGGCGCGTTGGCAGCGGCGCCGTGGCTCGTGAAAATTACGCTGGGCCAGATTAATCGACCGGAATCAGAGTGGGGGAGTCGCGCTCGTTTGCGTTCGATTCGCGGCGATTCGGGTTATAGCTCCGATACAGACATCTATTAGCCGACAGGCGCGGGAGCTCTGAAAAACTCTTGCTCATGCTCCGCCGCCGATCTGTTGAGATGGATTATCGCGACCGCAAGCGCTGCGGTTGGACACCGGTCTCGAGCAATGCCGACTACGGCGTTAAATGTAGATATCCGGGTTTATTGATTGCTTACAGCTACTTGCGCGGTAGAGCTGCTCATTTGTATTTGATTGCTCACTCTTTGAATTTCTTGCGTCCTGTTCCTCAATCCGCGCGATTAGTGTTTTAACGCTGTTCTTGAGTTCAGCGATGGTTACTTCCTGTTCCTGAATCTTACAGTTCTGTTCATCGACCTTTGCATGTTCTTTAAGGAACTCATTGAGTAACATCGCGTTGACCTGCTCGTAACGAACAGATTCGGACTCGCCTTTTTCATTGCGTCCCACCAGATCGGGAGCGACTTCGGCCACCTCCTCTGCGATCAGACCAAAGGCCACCGTCTGCGTCGCGTCATACCGCTTGTGGTAACGAAAGCTGACCGGCTTGAGCGCATAGATTGCTTCGCTGGCTTCATGCACGGGCTTGATGTCGTGTTTATACCGGCGCGAAGATACGTTCGCCCGGCCAAGTCTGCCGCTGCTGTTTATGGTAACCAAGTCCGGATCCGTCCCAACTGTGTGGTTGCACGTTCGAATAGATCTGGCCGATATAGCAACTGTTGCTCACGTTCTCGCCATCGACGTTCGCGCCAATGCAGATAACGCTGTTGGCCGTCGTGACGCCGCTACCGGCCTCCCAGCCCACAGCCGTGTTGAAGACGCCGCTGGTGTTGTGAAAGAGCGCGCCACCACCGACGGCGGCATTGAAGTTGCCGGTGGTGTTATCGGCAAGCGCGTCAGTACCGATGTCCGCGTTCACGTCGCCGGCTGTGTTGCTAAAGAGCGCGCCATCGCCTATGGCAGTGTTGAAGTTGCCTGTGGCGTTGCTTTGAAGCGCGCCGTTACCGGTGGCGGTGTTGTTGTCGCCTTCGGTGTTACTAGAGAGTGCCAGCGCACCACTGGCGGTATTGAAGTCGCCTGCGGTCTTGTTATGCAGTGCAGAAACGCCAGTGGCCGTATTTCGAGCCCCCCGTCGTGTTATCAAAAAGTGCAACAGCACCAATCGCCGTGTTGTCGTCGGCGGTCGTATTTTGTGAGAGAGCCGAAATACCGACGGCTGTGTTCGACCCGCCGGTAGTATTTTCCGTAAGCGCACCAGCGCCTGTGGCGGTATTCGAGTTGCCGTTTGTGTTGCTAAACAGCGCACGACTGCCAGTGGCAGTGTTGAACCTCCCAAAGAAAACTCCAGTGGGATTGTTGGGGGTCACTAGGCCCCCCGACGTTATTAAAGAGGGAGAACGCACCATCAGCCGTGTTTCCGGTTCCGGCTAGGTTGCTTAAGAGTGCCCCAGCCCCGGTAGCTGTGTTTTCGTCTGCCGTATTGGCAAGGAGCGTGCCGGCGCCGACGCCCGTGCAGAAGTTGCCGTCGGTCAAGCTTAGAAGCGAATATATCCCGTTTGCCGTGTTGTATACGCCGGTGGTAAGGCTCAAAAGCGCGGAGTAGCTTTCTGCCGTGTTGCCTCCGGGATAGCCCCCGTCAGGCGGTGGGCTGACTGCCTCTGCCATTGGTGAAAGCGCCAGCCAGCCAAGTGCAAGGAGAACGAGAAGTCGTGCACTTTGTACATTTTGTGTTTTCATAGGACACAAAGTTTTCGAAACAACCTCGTGAGCTTGTCGAAATCAAAATGTGGGCGCTGCCAGCTGTAGCCGAGATCGGCTTTGTCACGCCGAAGCGGTAGGCGAAGGCGGATCGTCCCGGTCAGGGAGTGCTACAGAAATGCTTCCGCAACGGAATCAGCCAGATTTCTGCCTTTCCGAGTTAACAAGAAGTTACCATTCGATTTTCGAAGCAATCCTAGTGAAATAAGCTCTTCCGTTTCTCGTCCAAAGTGTTTCAATTCTGACCCAGCGATCCCTTCGCGCATGCGTAACGACAGCGCAATTCGCTCCGAGCGCTTCATTTCGTTGGTCAGGTTTTCGCTGAATCCCCGCGGCGATTGGCCGCAAAGAACGCGATCGGCGTAACTGCGATAATCGCAGACATTCTGCCAGCGCTGCATGCCGATAGTCGAAAACGCGCTCGGACCGATACCGAGAAAATCTTTGCCCAGCCAATAGGCCCGATTGTGAACTGACGCAAAGCCGGGATGTGCGTAGTTGGAAATTTCATACTGCTCGTAGCCGGCTTCTTCGAGGACGGACATAGCCATCTCGAAAAACGCAGCATCTGCGTCCGTGTCCTGCCGAAGTTCACCCCGTGCGTGGCGCATAAAGAATTCGGTGTCTTCCTCGTAGGTGAGACAGTAGGCAGAGATGTGATCGGGCTGAAGGGCGATGGTTTTCTCCAATGTGAATTTCCATTGCTCGATGGTCTGGCCTGGTAATCCGAACATGAGATCGACACTAATGTTCGCGAATCCGGCAGTTCGTAGAATATGGAACGATTCCTCTGCCTGGTGTGAATTGTGCTCCCGTCCTAAAACCTTCAGCAATTCATCGTTCCAGGACTGAACTCCAAGGCTAACTCGGGTCACTCCAAGTTTGCGAAGGAGCGCAGCCTTACGCGCTGACACGCTCCCTGGATTCGCTTCGATCGTGCATTCTGCAAGCGATGACAGGTCGAGCCGTCGATGAAAACCTCCGAGCAAAAATTCCAATTGCGAAGTGGTAAGAGCCGTAGGTGTGCCGCCACCGAAATAGATGGTTTCAGTCGATAGCGCAAAAGTTGCGCATTCTTGATCGAGATCCCGCAGTAGAGCCTCGGAAAATCGCCACGTCTGCGAGCGATCGAGCAAATCTTTGTAAAAAGCACAGTATGGGCAGATACGCGCGCAAAAGGGGATGTGAACATAAATGTGCCGAATTGGGTTCATCTCACTTTTCACAAAATTGTGAACGCCTTTGAGGGGATGTAGTTGTGATTCGCAGCGTTACTCATACAATCGCTTGGTCTTCGCTCGACATGACAGAACTCCGGAACGTAGCGCTCATTCTGTTTTGCGCCATTACCTCCGGGCTGGCGCAAACGCCGCCGCAGCCAGCGCCGACTCCGTCGGTCGTGTATTCTGTGCAGAATCCCGCGGCGATCAAAGATTACAGGACGAACCCGCGGATCGTACGCGAGATGGTGAATCGCCTTGTCCTGGCCGCGACCGGTCAGTCTGACGTAGGGAAAGCATGGGCTTCACTCGTCTCGCCCAATGACAGAGTGGGAATCAAAATCTGCGCAGCCGGCGGCGAACTTTTCACGACGCATCACGACATCTTGAATGCGATTGTTGACGGGCTCGCCGCGGCGGGACATCCACGTGGCAGCATTATTGTCTGGGACCGCTCTCTTGGAGGAGTCAAAGAGGCCGGGTACCGGCCGTCAGTCGATGGCTACCAGCTAAAGGCGATCGCACCGCGCGACGGATACGATCCAAAAGCAGTCCTCTCTGCTCCTTTACTTGGGAAATTGATTTGGGGCGATCTCGAATACTTCGGTGACGCAGGCAAAATGCTACCTCTATCCGATACCGAGAACACGAGCAACGTGAGTCATTTTTCCAAGATCGTTTCCAGTCAAGTAGACAAAGTCATTAATGTTCCTGTGATGAGCATCAGTGAAACGAATGGGATCGCGGGTTGCATTTATAACATGACAATTCCCAACATCGATAACTGGCGCCGCTTTGCCCAGGGCTCTCGTTTTGGCGCGGAAAGCCTGGCGGAAATCTATGCAAATCCAATCATCGCAAAGAAGGTGGTCTTCAATCTAATGGATGGACTGATTGCGCAATATGCTGGTGGACCGCAGCCCCAACCGAACTACGCGATTCATCATGCGACGCTGTATGCAAGCAAGGACCCAGTGGCTTTGGATGCAATCGCGTTGAAGTATTTTGAACAATGGCGCGTACGCGGTGGTCTGCCCGCGATCGGCCCAATGGCTGCCTATGTCGATTACGCCGGTCAGATAGGCCTGGGTAACTCAGCGCCGAATCGGATCGAAGTAAAAAATATCGGACGATGAAATTTCGCGCTGTAGCCGGGATCGATGATACCGGCCCTGGATGATGATCATTTGGCGTCATCGAACCTTCACCGCCGGCATCATCGATGCCGGCTACAACATCTTATGAACGGCCAGTCACCTTCGCATGCCCGCGCATTACGAACGACCATCCTGCGTTCGGTCTCTCGTTCGTTTTATCTTTCAATACGCCTCTTGCCGCAGCAGTTGCGCGAACCGATTGCTCTCGCGTATCTGCTGGCGCGCACAACAGACACTGTCGCCGACACAACTCGAATCCCAGGAACCGTGCGAATGGAGAGTTTGAGAATGCTCTCGGACGGCATTCAAGGGAAACGTACGCGGGAAATGGTAGTCAATCAGATGGCTTCGTTCGTGCCGTTACAAGAGAATGCGGCCGAGCGAATACTCCTGGATTCCTTGCCCGATTGTTTGGAATGGCTCGAACAAACCGGGGAAGCAGATCGCGACGATATTCGCGCGGTGCTTGAGAAGATCACGCACGGCCAGATGCTTGATTTGCATCGGTTCGATAACCCGGCACAAGTTCGCGCGCTCCAGACCGCTGCCGATCTGGACGAATACACGTATCTGGTTGCAGGCTGTGTGGGCGAATTCTGGACGCGACTTTGCTTCCGGCATCTTCGGGACTTCGCCAGTTTGACTCAGGACGAGATGCTCGCACTCGGCCGGCGCTATGGGATGGGACTTCAGTTGATCAACGTCTTGCGCGACGCCGGCACCGATCTCCGAGGGGGTCGATGTTATTTTCCGGATGACGAGCTTGGCGCAATCGGTCTGAGTGCGGCGCAGATTTTGGCGGAATCGGATCGTTTTCAACCGATCTATCAAAGATGGAGGGAAAAAGCGCAGGATGGTTTGGCGTGCGGGATGCAGTATTCGCGCGCGATCCGGAACCGGCGAGTGCGCGCCGCCACAGCTTTGCCCGCATTAATCGGGGCGCGCACCCTTGCGCTTCTGCGTAAGGCCGGCGCCAGCGCGCTGCATCAGACGATTAAAGTTCCACGCCGCGAAGTGCGCTCGATGGTTGTGTCGCTGGCCATTCATCTCGCATCACGCGAAAAGATCGATGCAATTTTCAACCGATCGAAACTGTAGCGGCGGTCCGTTTGTTGGTAGTAGACTCCGCGAAAGCGGAGGCTCGATGCTTCCCGCCCTAATGTGATTGTTAGCGCTGTAGGCGCAGCCTTCATTCCGAGCCTGGGGCAACGCCCCAGGAGTCGTAGAATTCGGCAACCATCAGCGCTGAAAGCGCTTCTTTTTTCGAAACTGATTTTTTCCTGGGGCTTTGCCCCAGGCTTACATGAGCCAGCGCGCCCTTGGCGCTAAACGCACTTCGACCCCACCACCGCTACAGAAAATAATTCCGTTGTTTTTCGCTGATTGGTTTTTCGAGTCGCTCGAGCACTTGCAGCATGTCTTCCCAGACTTTCCGTTTCTCAGAAGGCGACTGGTTCCGCAGCAGGTAAGCTGGATGATACGTAATCATCAACGGGGTGCCGTTGTATAAGTGCCAGCGTCCGCGCAATTCTCGCATCGTCCCACGCGCGCCAAGCAGACCTTCCACCGCGACTGCGCCCAGCGCGACCAGCACCTTCGGCTGAATAATGTCGATCTGTTCGAGGAGATAAGGCCGGCACATCTGCATTTCTGCCGGCGTCGGTGCGCGGTTCCCAAATGAGCCTGCCGGCATGTCCGGCCGGCATTTAAGAATGTTTGCGATGTAAACGTCCTCGCGCGCAAAGCCCATCGCTTTAATAATTCTCGTTAATAATTGTCCCGCGCGGCCGACAAAGGGTTCACCCTGCTGATCTTCGTCCGCGCCGGGCGCTTCGCCGATGAACATGATTTCGGCGTCGGGATTGCCAACGCCAAAAACCGTTTGAGTGCGTGAGCTGGCCAGATGCGCACACTTTGTGCAGCCACGAACGCGTTCGCGAACGGATGCGAGGATCTGCGCTTTATTCGATGTAGTTTGGTGTAGCTGTCGCCCTGTGCGCGACACGTGCGCTTCTCGCAGAGAAGCGGCTAAAGAAGGTCCGGATTGCAATTGCTCCAGCGTGTTTCTCGACGCGCACGGGCCGCGATCAGTTGTCTCTCGGATTTTTTCCAACGCAGCGATGACGAGGTCGAGAGCCGGCTGGATCATTGCGCACGATGATCGGAAATTTTTCGCGCGGGTGCAATTTATTTGTGGAAACACGCACGAAATATGCGCTCCCGTTGTAGCCGCGGGCGCTGACCGCGGGGGTTCCTGTGCGTGCCAGGCTCTGGGGCCGCCGGGGTCAGCGACCCCGGCTACAGCACCAGATTCGCGTGCCTCGCTAGGCGTTGCGCGTGCTGAGCCATTGCAGGGCGAAGCGCGCGACTTCGCGCGAGTTCTTTAGATCGAGTTTGTCTTTGATGTGCGATCGATGGGTCTCCACCGTTTTGGGGCTGAGATGCAGCAGCTTTGCTATCTCACGCACATCCTTGCCTTTGCCGATCAGCTCCAAAATCTCGAGTTCACGGTCGCTAAGTCTCTCGACCGCATCGGTCTCGTCTTCAGATTCCCGATGCGCGAATTTCGTGATTACCTGAGCCGCCATGGCCGGACTGAGATAAGGACGTCCGTTAAAGACTTCGTGAATTGCGTGGATTACATTGGCCATCGCTTCGTGCTTCATGACATAGCCTTCCGCTCCGGCACGCAGCGCGCGTAATGCGTAAAGCGATTCATCATGCATGGAGAGCACCAAAACCGGTAACCTCGAAAATTCTGCACGAATGTTTTTGATAAGTTCAATGCCGTTAGCGCCCGGGAGACTGAGATCGACAATTGCCAGATCGGGATTCAGTTTGCGGATTACTTCCATTGCTTCGGCGGCGTTGCCAGCTTCACCGCAGATCGCAAAACTGTTCTCGGAATTAATCAATTGTTCGAGACCTTTTCGAAATAGGGGATGATCATCGACGATTACGATCCTTTTTGCCTCTGGTAGGTCGCATTTCGGATTCTGGTTAGTCGATCTGGCGTGTTTCATTTTAGTCGCGACCATTCTCGTGATTCGAATCGGAATGGCTTAAAACGGATTTCGGTTTTGTCGAGATTCCTGCGCGCCGTGTCATTTTATGCCCCCAATAAGCATACGCTGCTCGGCAGGTTGTCCGATGCAGGAAATTTAGATTAGGGTGTTTAACGCTTTCGTTAGTTTTGCCGAGAAAGGCTCTGGAGCACGTTTTTTTCTCTTATTTGATTTGACTGTTCCGTCGGGCAAAAAACAGGCCACACGGGTGCCGCCTTTTTCCGGCGATTCGACTTTCAACTGCCCTCCCATCAGGCCCGCGCGATAATTCATGATGTGAAAACCTAGCCCGCGCGCACCGTTTCGAGCTTTCTGAACTCCGACGCCATCATCGGTTACGCTCAAGACCATTTGCCTTTGCCCGGATCGCTCTAGTTTGACCACTATCTGCCGCGCTTGGGCATGCTTGTTAGCATTGATCACTGCTTCGCGCGCGATGCGATACAGATGTGCCGCGACCGTGTCGTCATCGAGATGAAATGACGGTTTGACTTCCAAACGACATGGCGTTCTCCACATCTCACGGTCAACCAAATCTTCCAATGCTTCCACAAGTCCGGCCGCGTCCACATCGAAGCGATGCAAAGCGCGGGAAAGGTTTCGGGTATCGGTCGCGGCGTTGTTCACGAGCTCCGCGATTTTTTCGATGTCTTTCACCTCGATGACTCGGTGATTCTTTAATCGCAACCCGACCGATCGGGCCATGAACGCAACTGCCGTGAGATGCTGGCAAATCCCATCATGCAATTCCTGGGCGAGTCGCTGTTGTTCGCGATCGCTGATCTCGAGGATTTCACCCTCCAGGCCCTTCCGTCGTTCGATCTCGCCTTTTAACTCGGCATTTGCTATGCGCAACGCTTCCGTGCGCCGCTCCACCAGCCGTTCCAGCAGTTCTCTTGATTTTTGCAACGCCGCTTCCGCTTTCTTGCGCGCCGTAAGATCAATCACTACGGCCACAACAGACTTGGGCCGGCCCGCCGCGTCGCGTTCCGGTGCGTCGGAGACATTCACCCAGAGGAGCGACCCATCCTTGCGAATATAGCGCTTTTCGATTTCGGTTGGTTCGCCCTTTCTCAAGGCGCGCTCAAATGCATGCTTCGTCTTTTCCAGATCGTCGGAATACGTTATTTCACGAACGCTCTTGCCGATTAGCTCCGATTCTTTGTAGCCGAGCATCTTACAAAATCTCGAATTCGCGAATTCGATGCGACCTTTTAGATCGTAGCGTGCCATGCCTGCATTAGCTTGCTGCACGGTCGCTCGAAAGCGCTCTTCGGATTCGCGCAATGCTTCTTCGTCGCGTTTGTGTTCAATCGCCTGCGCAAGTTGGGTCGCAATCGTGGTCGCCAGTTTCAGCTCGTCTTCGGTGAACACATGTGGCGCGTCATAATAGGTCATGAATTTGCCGATCAATTTTTGGCTGCTGACCAACGGAATGAATGCTGCCGCGCGAATGCCTTCGCTTCGAATGGTTGATTTCAGGGGCTTCGGAATATCGGCAATATCGACATCGTTAATGCAAACGGGCTTGGGACTTTTTGCATCCGGTTTCCATGGCGAATGACCTTCTACCGCCTTGCGATATCTCTCTGACAAACCGCGCCAGGCGACAAAGCGCATCACCTTCTCTTTATCGAAAAGCAAAATCGACGCGCGGTGGCAGTCCATAGCGGAAAGAATCGCGTCCAGCGACGCGTCATGAATTTCGCCAACGTTGGTGGCGATGTGTTGCAGTTGAGCAAATTGATAGAGTGCCCGCTGTTGTTGCTCTGCGCGTTTGCGCGCGGTGACATCAGTGTTGGTTTCGAGAATTGACGTCGGTCGTCCGCGCACATCTCGGTCCAGCGTCCACCGCGAAAAGACGCTAATAGTTTTGCCGTCCTTTCGGGTATGAACCAATTCACCCGACCAACGATTATTGCGCGCCAAATTTTTTCGAATCTTTTCTAAATTTTCCGGATGCGCCGTCTGTAGCAGCTCGTGCGTAATGTTTCCGAGCGCTTCTTTGGCCGAGAAGCCGTACATTTCCTCCGCGCCTCGGTTCCAATAAACGATCCGGTCTTGATGATCGCGGACGATGATTGAGTCGTTGGTCAAATTGAGGAGCCGCGCCTGTTCAGTCAGGCGTCGTTCCGTTTGTTTTTGGTTGGTGACATCGCGAGCAATTTTTGAAACGCCGACGATTTCGCCTTTCGGGTTTTTGATCGGCGAAATCGTCAACGAAATATCGATCAACTGTCCATCCTTCCGGCGACGAACCGTTTCATAGTGATCCAATGATTCACCATGGCGAATTCTTCTCAGAATCTCCTGTTCTTCACTTTGCCGGTCTTTGGGAATCAGAGTCAGGACCGATTTGCCGATGATCTCTTTTGGTTTGTATCCAAAGATGCGTTCGGCGCTTTGGTTCCAATCGGTGATGATTCCATTCAAAGTTTTTGCCGCGACCGCGTCGTGGGAGGATTGAACTACCGCGGCCAGGCGCATGGCTGCCGTCTCTGCGCGCTTGCGCTCGGTGATGTCAAAAAGGGAATTGATTGCGCCGGTGATTTTGCCGTGAATGTTTGTAAGAATTCGCGGAGCCGGAATCACGTGTCTCCGCTCGCCATCCGGACGTTCGACGATAATTTCCAAATCTTCCGCTTTCAGTTTTTCGCCGCGTAACAGCCGTGCCATCGGGCATTCCTTGTGCGGCATGTAACGGCCGTCGGGATAATAGATTTTGTAGGAGCCGCAGAATCTCGGCTTTTCTCCATTTTGGCCGGGTTCGCGTCCCCACAATTCAACGGCGCGACGATTGTATTCTCGGATGACGCCGTTTGCATCGCACGTATAAACCGCGACCGGCACAAGATCGAACAGATTACGATAGCGCTTCCGCGATTCTCGAATTTTGTCTTCGGTCCGCTTGAGTTTCGTCAGGTCGACGATCGCCGTCTGATTGATGCCGTCTGTATTGCCTCTCATCATCCCTCTAGTAACATCGTCGGCCGGAGATCTACGTGGTGCCTTGTAATGGCGCGCTTTGGCACGGGCGACCTTCGTTTTGCTCATACGCGACCCAACAAATGCAAAAACTCTTGGAACTGACGGCAGACACTACGACGGTCTACCTCAAAGGCAAAGAGCGCTACTGATACCGTCCTCACAAAATCAGCGGAGCATCGCGCTTGCATTTTTGGAATGCCCCGATGCTCTCGGAGCTTTATGAGGACAGCTCATCGAAAAATTGGTGCGCCAAGCCATCACGAGTCCAGAATCGTCTTAAACTTCTACGCGAGATTTCGGGAGTTCCTTCCAGTCGCGATGTCGCTTCCGCGCAAAGGAACCGTCACTGATTAATGGCGGCTATGCGTTCTTCGATGAGATCCCGCTCAACTTCCCAAAACCTTAACGACGAAAGCAGGAGACTGTGTGTCGGTTCAAGCTGGGTGGTTTCGTCCTCGTCCCTCATTCCATGTGGCGATGCCTTGGGACACTTGCTCGATTTTTGCGGTGCCCGTTTGGACTTCGACGTTCTCAAACGTGTCCGCCCTAGTCGTCCCGCTCTCATCAACGGTTCTCCCTTCTCGTGATTCCTTTCCTAGTCACCCTTGGTTCGCGCCACGATGTAACACCGGTTGTGACAGACTTGTTGCGGTGACTCGCGCTCCAACTTTCGAGATAGAGGACGCGCTCCGTTGTGGTGTGCGGGCGATGGCCTCGGCGCGCGGCCGCAGCCCCGCCAGATATTGGGCGTCGAATGCCCGCAAGGCCGCTGTAACAGTAGCCCCAATCCCTACAATTCCTTCTTCGACGCTTGGGCCGAGGAGCGCGATCCACAGCTCTCCGCGAACAAACAATCTCGGCCGGCGCACCGCTGACGGGCTCCCGGGATGAGCCTCGCAATAAAGCTCCATCTGTGACATCGCTGCCAACGCATAGTCCATGATATGGCGGCGACGCAAAGATCGACCGTTTTTGTTCATTCGCGTGTAGAACGCACGACTGGGTGATCTTGGATGTGTGTTTTTTCTGTGGCCGGGAGCGCTGATCGCGGCTCTCGCAAAGCAAGGCACGCCTTTATATCTACGGGGATCGCCGATCCTCGCTAGCACATGGGCACGTAAGGTTTTCACCGATAGGCGAATCCACCGCGCGCCTGATTGCGTCAGCATCGGCCACCGGCATATATGTTGTCTCGTGGCATTATCTCCTCCATTTGCATTGTCCGATTCAGATAAACTTGACGCGCTACGCCGACTCGATCAATTCCGCGAGTGGCGTTCTCTCGACGACAAACGTTTCTGCCTCGTTTGCGGCAAAATCATTAGTGGCCGGCAAATCCAGGTGCAAGGCGGCACAGGCGGGAATGGATCACAACGGCTAAATTGTCCATCAGAGCGATGTAACTCAATTCCGATGGATTGGGTGCTGCCTACGGACGAAATCCTAGCCGTGGCGGAAACAATGGCGTCTGAAAAAGAACGCAACGTTGCTCCTCCAGGGGCGGCCGATGACGGCGTAGAAGAACATGACCTGACATCGCAATTGAAGAAATTGGCGATCCATTTCAAGCTGGCTTTCTAACGCCTTGATCTCTCCGACTACTGCAGGTCCGAGCCTGGAACGGACTCGCACAGTTTAGTTCTTCCTCGATAGGCGAAACCTCGTAAGAGTTATTTAATCCAAAGGCGCGGCGTTTATCCTAGCCGTTACAGTGTAACAAGCTGCTATGCTACCGCGCCCTTGGTACTACCAAACGAGGTACCTCGCGTAAGGTTTTATCCGATCACTCAATCATCCTGCCTCCCGATTGTTTGTTTCGATGCAAGGCGCAGAGTCCTTTTTGTGTTATGACAGCTAATGTTAAACTCGACGATCGACTGTCGCTCTTGCGTGTGGGAGATCGTTTCAGGAAATGGAATTCGCTCGATGATCAACGGGTGTGCAGCGTGTGCGAGCGAAAGTTCAAAGGCAGACAGATTGAAATCCGGCGTTTGCCCGGCGGCAGATATAAATTGTATTGTCCCACGCTTGGATGCGCTTCAGGGCCGCACCAATGGCTTTATTCGCGAGCATCGGTTTCTGAGATAGGTGAGCCAGCTTGGTGCCATGTCGGCGAACAAGCGACGCACCATCCGGCGGAGCCAACGCCACAGGCACTTGTCATCGACTATGATTGGGTCAAACCTTGATCAACCGGGCGTATCTTCAGTGCCAGATGAGGCGCTGATGAAAGCA
>JAALOD010000016.1 GCA_013372845.1 Candidatus Udaeobacter sp. | reverse complement strand
AAACAATCGCGCCGAGCAGGAGAATAAAAAATTGCATCGGGACCTTCACCACAGCATTGAACAACAATCCGAGACGGCTCTCTTTGAGCGAGCCGCCCGCGAGATATCGTTGCACCTGGGATTGGTCCGCTCCGAAATAGGAAAGCGCGAGAAAAAAGCCGCCAATCAAGCCGGACCAGAACGTGTAACGCTTATGCGGATCTACCGAGAAATCGACCGCCTCCAGTTTGCCTATTTTGCCCGCGACCGACAGCGTGTTTTCAAACGACAGATCCGGCGAGAGCCGGTAAACAGCGACCGCAAATGCAATCGCTATGCCGACAAAAATCACGATCATCTGATAGCGTTGGGTGATGCTAACAATCTTGGTCCCGCCCACGACCGTGTAGATGATAACCAGTCCACCTGCGAGCCAGATGGTCAGGTTCAACCGCCACCCGAGCAAGGCCGAGAGAACAATGGCCGGCGCGTAAATCGTTATTCCAGCAGCGATGCCTCGTTGCACAAGAAACAGGAACGCACCGAGTAGCCGCGTCTTCTGGTCAAATCGCTCGCCGAGGTACTGATAAGCCGTGTAAACTTTTAGACGCTGATAGATCGGGACGAAGACAGCGCACACGACGATGAGCGCGAGCGGCTGTCCAAAATAATTCTGAATAAAGCCTATGCCGCTCTCGTACGCCTGGCCCGGCATGGAAAGAAACGTGATCGGGCCTGCCTGCGTCGCGAGCACAGAAAGCCCGATTGTAGCCCACCGAATGCTCGCATCGCCCTTGAGATATTGGCCTAACGAGGCGCTTCCGCGAGTTCGCCAAAGGCCATAGAGAGGGATCGCCAGAATCGTGGCGATGAGAACGAGATAATCCAGCCGGTTCACGAAAACCGGATGGTGAAGAGGTAGAGGAGCACCACCTCTATCGCAAAAAGGGAAAGCGCCAGGCCGTACGCTTTGCGCCAGGAACGCGCATCTGGCTTATCATCACCTGCGTTCATTTTCCCAATGACAACATGTTCGCGAATAACCGATAAGCTCCCGGGACTCCGGCAGGCAATTGTCGAAACCAGGAATAACTGGTGTAGATAAAGTAACCCTTGCCGACTTTTGCAACCAGCAAACCGCCATCGAGTGGCTTTTCTTTTGGATCGTTGGACGAAAGGATCGCTGTCCAGGCGGCGTCCCATTTTTTAGGAAAGTAAAGTCCACGTTCCTGAACCCAGCCCTCAAAATCTTTCGACGTGATTTTGTTTGGGGTAGTCATGAGTGGATGATTCGGCGCCAGAATGCGTATCTCTGCGTTTTCATCCGTGACGCGGTCACGTGAGATTTCCAATGGATACGGCCCTAGTTGCTCGGTCTTAAGCTCTGCCAACGTGTTGTACTGTGCGATTACAATTCCTCCGGCCTTTACATAGGCAAATAGCTCCGGCAACCAGTTCGCAATTCGGTCCTGCGTGTTGTAGGCGCGGATTCCAAGCACGACAGCAGAGAACTGCGCGAGGTTCTTTGCCGTGATATCAGATTCGGTCAGAATCTTCACTGAGTACCCAATCTCTTGGAGACTTTCTGGAACATCATCGCCAGCACCGGGAATGTAACCGATGCGATCGCCTTTTTTGCGAATGTCGGCCCGAACAAGTTTTACTTCTGCCGGCGGCATGAGCGTTTGGACGCCGATGTGCGGATAGGAAATCCGCACGCGCTCGAACGAATAGTCGCGCCCGTCGATAGAAACTATAGCTCGCAACGTCCCTTCGCTATTCTGATCTGGTGGCTTGACGGTAAACGTCGATACCGTCTCGGCATTGGCTCCCTTCAAATCTAAAGGCACAGATGGCGGATCGACTCGCCATCCCGACGGAACAGCTAGTTTAAGTTCTCCTTTCACAGGACCGGTGGCCGCCGTGACATGAACTGCTACGGGTTTCGGTTGATTCGTCGGGAATACCAACGCGCCGTCCCCGATCTTGATGAAAACGGGTGGCGCAATAACCAACGATCGTCGCAGCTCGCCCGCTACCGGGTCAACCGTGCGGTACTTCCCGTCCAGGGTGTAACGGAGTTCCTGCCCGTTGACTTGAAGGACAATCTCTACCGGAAGATTGGGCGGATTTTCCGGGAGACCGATAAGCTGTTGATCATCTACAGCGAAGGTACCAAGCGTTCCTGGTTTACGAAGCCAATAAGGCTGAGAATAAGGAGCGTTCTCCGGGATCCTGCAAGACAGATCCTTCGTTACGAGTTCGTTTGGTGGAAGAGCCGCATCAATTTTCATCGAGTCGCCGGTGAGCGGACAACGTGCTTCCTGCAGTGTGACTGGAATATCGCACCGGTTAATTGCCTCCAGCTTTATTGTTACCGTTTGCCCTGGCGTGACGGTTTCATTGGTTGTCGACGCTTCGACATGCAAGCCGAGACACGCGACGATAATCTTACCCAACTCGGCTTTTTTCTCAGGGACCCAGGAGTCATCCTTAATTCCGCTTATCGCCTGCCTTAGCTTCAATAACGCAGGCACCGAAGCGGCCGGATCGGCTGGACGGAACTGAGAAATGATCTGACGAATTTCGTTAGCAACAGATCCTGAATTCGGGACACGCGACCAGGTCGTATCGATGCCCTCGAAAAGCGCAGTCCTCATGGGCTGACCTTCCAACAGTTTGAAATATTCTTTTCGCGCTCCGCGTCGTGGCGGGCTTCCTACACCCTGGCTCTTGTGCATGCTCAGACTGGCTGCTGCGATTTCCGTGTACGCTTTCCCGAGAAGCGGATTGTAACCGCCTGCTTCCAAAACGGTCAGACCCGTCGGATCAAAAGGCAGGTTGCGGTTCGAGAAGAAAAATGGAGATGTGTTCCAAACCAACCGCGTCGGCTGCCACGGCTTTACGAAAGCCAGCTGCTCTGGGAAGCGATTTGGGTCACCGGCAGCCGAGAATGCTTCCACCGCCAGATTGGCTGACGCGGTGTGATGGCCATGCGTCAGTTGATCCTCCGGGCTAAAACGTGTCACCATCACGTCTGGCCGGAACTTTCGGACCACCCAAACCACATCGGACAGAATTTTGTCGTGATCCCAAATGCGCATGGTTTCGTCTGCCGTCTTCGAAAACCCGAAATCGATTGCTCGCGAGAAGAACTGGTTGCCATGGTCGATGCGTCGCGCTGCAAGCAACTCCTCCGTTCGAATAACGCCGAGGCGCTCGCGCAGTTCCGGGCCGATCAGGTTCTGACCGCCATCCCCGCGTGTGATCGAAAGATAAGCGGCGTCATAGAGCGAGCCGTTCGCCCACAGCGCCATCAGGTTGGTGTTTTCATCGTCAGGATGAGCCGCGACGTAGAGAACCCGACCCAGCACGTTGAGCTTTTGCAGTGCCAATTGAATCTCGGAAGCATTGAGCTGCTCAAGAGCCAACAACGGTGGCGCATCGGCCGAATTGGCCGTGCCCGCGACCGCGAGCATCGCAACAACAACCGCTGCGCGCCAACAGCGCTTAATGCTGTGGTGCATCACGCGTAGCAGCGCACTTTCCCGTGAGCGTCCCATTGAGGCTATCGTCCCAAGTCCGAGATAGCCGCGTTATTTATTGATGTCCTGCTTCGCCTGGAGTCGATCGATGAGCCCTTGAATAGCCTGCTTCTGCGCATCACTAGGAGCGGCATCTTGCGCCTGTTTCGCATCTTTTAACGCGCCGGCGAAATCACCAGCTGCAGATTTAATGCGCGCTTGAGCCAAATATCCAAACACTCCTTGTGGAAACCGCTTGGCCACTTCTTTAAAGATCTCCATTGCTTCAGTTCCCTTTTTCTGATTCTGCAGCTGTCGACCATATGTATATAGTTGCGGTGCAGCGGCCTTCTCAAGCGCCTGGTCCCAGGTTTTCTTCGCCTCATCCGGCCGATTCAGCGCTTTAAGGATATCCGCTTTGGTGCTGAGATTTTCGAACCTCTCCTCATTCTGAATTGAGAGATCGGCCCAACGCAGTGCCTCATCTAGATTAGTCTTTTTGGTCAAACAAAATTGCGCCGCTTGGTCTGGAGCTTGCCAGGCAAACTGGCCTCCGCCTTTCATTTGAGCTCGAATATTCTGCAACGTTTGATCCGCATCGTTGATGGAGACAGTGAAAGGAACACCTAACTTTTCCCATTTCAGCGTCACCGCCGTTGAATCTGGTTTCAAATCTTCAAACTCGAATTCGAGCGCCTCTTTTTGCTCAGCCAGTGGCCGAGGTTTCACATTTACGCGCAACGCATCGTCTTTCTGATCATAGCTGTAGCTCCCCCACCCGGTGTTTGTTTTCGAAAAAATAATCGTCCACGAATCAGGATTCGGAATCATGTGCAGCCCATAAGTTCCCTTGTCCAACGACTTGCCCTCCACCGAAACCGGATCGCTGAATTCAATCGTCGTGTTTTCATTAGCGCCCGCACGCCAGACTTTGCCATAAGGAACGACGCCGCCCCAAATTTTTCGCCCGTTCACCAGTGGGCGATGGTAGTTGACCGCGATATCCGTCAGGGCGATGCGCTGTTTTACCTCCGCAGCCTGGCTGACATCAGGCATCTTCAAATCGCTTTGCGCGGAAACAGTCCCGCAGAGTCCGAAAATGACTAGACAAAGAGCAAATGGCTTAAGCGTAAGTGTTTTCATAATTGTGCCGATTACCCTTCCCAGATTTTCGGCGCTCCGCTACCAGATAATTACAAGATTTTTTCTCCGCGCCCGGGTGAAATCGACTCCAGATATGCTGCGAAGGGACTGCTTTCGGTATCCGAAGCCGATTTGCTAAAGTAAGCTGCGACTTGCAGAAAGAGAGAGCCTTCGCTTCGGTCAGGATGACATCCAAACCGAGCGGCGGACGCGAGCCCGCCGCATTCTATCTCGGCGGACTGGAGACCGCCGTTCCCTGTGCTTTTTTTGGTTGGCGCTTGACCAGCGTGATTTGCTTAATGCGCGCCGAATCGGACGGACTCCACGTCGCCACATCCGGATCATCTTTAAAAGCATTGTGAACGAGACGCCGTTCGTAGGAATTCATCGGTTCGAGCTGAAGCGAACGGCCGGTAACGCGCACACGTTCGGCCAATTCCCGAACCCGTTGCACGATGCGGTCTTCCCGCATGGAGCGGTAATGCTCGCAATCCACAATCACCTTCTCAGCATCCTTGTCCCTGGTTTGCAACAGGCGGTTAAGCAAAAACTGAATGGCCTCGAGCGTTTCGCCGTTGCGCCCAATCAGGCGACCGCTTTCCTCGGTATAAATCTGCAGCGTCGCGTTGCCACCCTCATTCCTGGTCTCCTCGATTTGCACAACGAAACCCAGATAACCCAGAATGGTATCGAGCAGATCCTTTGGCGTCATCATCGTTTCTGTTTCCCCGGCGGCGCAACTTTTTCCAGTGTTGGCATGGGTTGTCGTTTATTCTGATAAAACTGCAAGATACTGAAAAGATTCTGTGCGGTGTAATACAATGCCAGAGCCGCGGCAAAATTGTAGCAGATAAATAAGAAGATCAGCGGCGTGAACATCATGATCCGGCGCTGTGTGGGATCGCCCGTCTTTGGCGTCATCGCCATGAGCCAAACCTGCGTCGCAGCCATGCAAAGCGGAATGATATTGATCGGCCAGCCGAGCAACGGCAGGTGCGCAATCGTGTCCGGCTGGGAAAGGTCTTTTACCCAGAGAAATTTAGCATTTCGCAGTTCCACCGCCTGTCCCAGCATTTTGAAAAGCCCGAAAAAGATCGGGATTTGAATCATCATGGGCAAACAGCCCCCGACCGGATTGATGCCGTACTGTTTGTAAAGCTTCATCAACTCCTGGTTCATCCGCGTCGGGTCGTCTTTGTACTTGTCCCTCAACTCCTGCATTTTTGGGGAAAGCGCGGCCATCTGGCGCATGGACCGGTTCGCCCTGTTCTGGATTGGCCACAGTGTA
This sequence comes from Candidatus Udaeobacter sp., assembly GCA_013372845.1. Taxonomy (GTDB): domain Bacteria; phylum Verrucomicrobiota; class Verrucomicrobiia; order Chthoniobacterales; family UBA10450; genus Udaeobacter. The sequence goes on along the minus strand of JAALOD010000016.1, from coordinate 33,988 downwards.
AGCTTGATGATCGTCGTGAGAGCCAGAATGGCGAGACCATAGTCGTGCAGCCAGCTATTGAGCAGGTTCATGAAGTTGAGCAAAAACTGGCAGACGATCTTGAACATCCCGAAGTCCATCACCTCGGCTTCGTTGTGTGGAAGTTGCGCGAGACGATGGTAAAGTTTCGGCCCGGCATAGATTTCAAAACGCGCGCTGTACCTTTGCCCGGGTTGTAATTGAAATCCCGGCATGCCCATGGCTCCCTCGATACCGAGTAACTTCTGGTCCGGCGATCGTTCTATATCGAAGCTCCGACCCCACACGCCAGTGGCCTTGGCGCTAAGCGGTGCCATCAGCGTGGTGAAAAATTGATTGCTCACCGCAACCCACTCTGCGCCGGCGATATTCTCCTGGTAATAAGGTCGCGCGGCGCGCTGGCCCACCCCAAGAAATCCGCCGCTACTACCAAACCAACCAACATCGATTCCTTTTGCTCTCCCATCGATGCACCAGACAAGCCGCGTGTACGACGGATAATCCTTGGGATGAATTGGCGCTGCCGATCCAAGCGCCACAAAGTAACCACCGCTTTGATATGGTTTGGTCCCCCGGTTCTCCAGATCGACGTCCATGTCGATCACGTAGTTGTCTTTGTTCTCCGAGGATTTTTCGAAGGAGAATTTTTTTTGAACGACGACTTGCTCGTCCGTGGTGCGCTCAAATTGCACAACCGAATTTGATTCGGTCGATGCAGTAAACTCAGGAAGCGTTGGCGCTGATGGCTGCTCAATGATTGCGCCAATTGGGGCGCTTTGCGCCGAATTCAACACAACGCGCTGCCCTTTTTCGGCGATTTGCTTCAGGAGAACAGCTTCCTTAATGCCACCTCCGCGATTCGTTAGGCGAAGCTCGACATCTGAATTTCGCAGTGTTTCGATCTTCTCGGCAAAACTCGGAACCGGCTCGGTGCTCTTCGGCGTAGCTTCCGGGACAGCCGGCGGTGGGGAAGGTTCAAAAACTTTCGGGGTTGCCGTGGGCGACGCTTGCCCTGATGCAACGTTGATCGGCACGGGCCGCGGCGACATCTGTTTCGCTACGTAAATCTGCCACGCCACGAGTCCGATTACACAAAGGATAACGACAATCCACGCAGTTCGATCCATAACAAATTCGGTTTCGCCCGATCACACGCAACGTGGCAGGTCAGCCAGTCCGGATCAGAGTGGTAGCCTGACATCCGTCGGTCGGCGTCCGGACCGGATCATAACCACATCCGCCCCAAGGGTGACATCGAGCGAGGCGTTTTAATCCCAGCCAGCTTCCGCGGCCAATGCCGTGTGTCTCTACCGCTTCCAGAAAATATGCCGAGCACGTCGGCGTAAATCGGCAACCCGAATCAGGTCCACATAGCAAACTGAGCAGCGGCGACAGCGTGCATTGGTAAACGCGAATTATGGAACGAAGAAGCCAGAGCATCACGGCAGGATAGAAGCGCGTTTCGCGAGACGCAACCATTCATCTTCCAAGGCGCGATAACTTGCGGTTGCAGCGTCGCGCCTCGCAACAATCACAATCCAAAAGTCTTGTCGCAAATCATGCTGGTGCCGGCGCACAATCTCCCGCAAACGACGGCGGACACGATTGCGAGCGACTGCGCTTCCGAGGCGGCGAGAGGTAATAAAGCCGACGCGAGACCGGCCGGAATTCTCGACAGTCGCCGCGCTAAGCATTAGCAGTTTGCCGCGCCGAACCAGCCCGTCTCGTTTTACGCGTTCGTATTCTGACGGGCGCGTCAAGCGGCGCTGCTTTGGAAATGAAAACGAACTCGCCCGCTTCATATCGGTTGTTGATCCGCTATCATAGGCCGAAAAAATGTTGAAGGGCGGAGCTCTGCGACGCCAATCTCGGGCTCGCGGAGCTCGCCCCTCCAATTACGGACGCGCATCTGTACAGCAAAAGTCTTCTCCCGGAGGATTTCGGGAGAAGACTTCGCGAAAAAGAAAGCCAAAATTTACGGAGTAGGCGAGGCCTCAGCAGGAGATTCGGTTGTTCCGCCAGTAGACGTTGACGTCCCTGTGGAAGATTCCGTAGTCGAAGGCGGACTGGTTGCTTCAGTTGTGGTTGGTGGACTCGTGGCTGCTGGAGTTGCCGCGGGTTCGGTTGTCTCGGTCTTTTGCTCGCACGCCGCAAGGAGCGCGGCACTGGCCAGAATGCATATGTATTTTTTCATAGTGTTAATTGGAAGAGGCATATTGCTGTAACAGATTAATCGGAGCAAGGCAGTTTTTGACCGCATTCAATTCCTATTTTCAACAGCAAATGCTTGATAAACGCCGATTAAAACGGGGCCTCGTATTTGAGGCCGTGCGCCTCCGCCACTGCCTTACAAGTAAGCCGCCCGTCGCGGGTGTTAATGCCACCAATAAGGGCCGGTTGTTTTTTACAGGCGCCTTCGAGGCCGAGATCGGCGAGCAATTCCACATAACGAAACGTGACGTTTGTGAGCGCCTGAGCGGCCGTGCGCGCGTACGCCGCGGGCATGTTTGCCACGCAATAATGCGTAACGCCTTCCTCGACATAAACTGGATCAAGGTGCGTAGTGGGTCGCGATGTTTCCGCGCAACCGCCTTGATCAATGGAAATATCCACCAGCACGCTGCCCGGTTTCATTTTCCCCAACATCTGGCGAGTGATTAACTTCGGCGCCTTCGCTCCGGGCAACAGCACAGCGCCAATCAGTAAATCGCAATCTGCCATTAAGTCGTACAAGTTCGCCTCGCTTGAATAAAGCGTATTGGTGTTTTCCATTGCGAGATCGAGATAGCGCAAACGTTCCAGATCGATATCGAGGATCGTCACTTCTGCGCCCAGGCCCGTTGCCATGCGCGCTGCATTCACACCAGACGTCCCGCCGCCCACAACTACGACGCGTCCAGGCAGAACCCCCGGCACGCCGCCCAACAAAACTCCGCTGCCGCCATTATATTTGGCGAGAAAATTCGCGCCCATCACTGCTGACATGCGACCCGCGATCTCGCTCATCGGCTCAAGCAGTGGCAAACGATGATTGATCTGAATGGTCTCATACGCCACTGCAGTCACGCCCGACTTCAGCAACGCCTCAGTAAGAGATTTGCTCGCCGCCAGATGAAGATACGTGAAGAGGATTTGTCCCTTGCGCAACAATGGAAACTCCGCCTCAAGCGGCTCTTTCACTTTCACGACCATGTCGCTCCGCGCGAAAACTTCTTTCGCTTGATCGACAATCTCAGCGCCAGCTTTGATGTACTCATCATCCGGATAACCCGAGCCAATGCCGGCGTTCCTCTGTACAACGACTGAATGACCGCGCCGGGTAAGCTGTTTCGCAGCCGATGGCAACAGGGCGACGCGTTGCTCCTGCTCTTTAATTTCTTTCGGAATACCAATGATCATGTGAGAAGTGAGAAGTGATTAGTGATTAGCGAGAAGAAGGAATCAAGCCAAATTACTTCTCACTTCTCACGCTTCTTCAGTTCAGCGACGGGTCGTCTGGCGCCGCAGCCAGCATTTTATACCACGGCCCCAGGCCGCGCATGATCTCGAACCACAGGTTCGGAAGACGATCAAGTTTAAGCACCGAGGGATTAGCCTTTTGAAGAAGCCACGCTTTCTGCTTCATCTCGCTTTCAAGTTGTCCCGCCCCCCAACCCGCATAGCCCACGAACGCGCAAACCGTAATGATTTTCGTTTGGTCTAATTCGTCGCTTGTTTCTTTTAAATCGACATTGTGATTGAGTTTGAGTCCACCGCTGTGGTGCCATTCGAACGCCGCAAACATGAGTTGATTTTTCCCAACAGGTCCGCCGAGAAAGACGGGCACCTCAGCAAGGCCCGCTGGCGGTGTCTCGGTCACCAGATCCGCTACCTGTCTGTCCAGCGGCCGATTGATGATGACGCCAAGAGCGCCCTCGCCTGGGTCATGCTCGGAAATGAAAAGCACGGTGCGCCGGAAATTCGGGTCGAGCATATTCGGATGAGCGACCAGCAACGAACCAGCAAGGCTGCGCGAGGATGGCTCATCTTCAAAATCACGCATGTGAAAACTAGAAACTGCGACACGCGCTTCCGCAAGCTTGGGTCGGCGACCATGTCGCGGCGCGGCGAAGCAAAACGCATCTTGAAAGTGACGCAATCCAATGACCCGCCTTCGCCAAGCTTCGGCGTGGCAGGCGAAATCGCCGAATCAATGACGAGCTCAAATGATGAAAAGAGCACTTTGCTTTTTTTTCGAGTTTCTTCATTCGGATTTCCGTCGTCATTCCACATTTGTGCTTCGTCATTCATTTCATCGGTTAATTTTGCTACGTCCGGAGTGTTGAATTTTTTCAGATAAAATTTGTTGCCATCTGCTGGAAGCTCGTTTAGTAGCCTCGAAGTTTTTAAAGATTGTTCTGGGGGGAACAGCCGCCCTTCACGCCTATCGGGTGTGGGGGGCGGTAATTTTTTGGGGTGAAATCCGAATGACGACGAAAAGATGACAGACAAACAATAACCGAATAAGGCCGGCCACTTATTCGCCATTTGTCATTCGTCATTAATTCGGCATTCGTCATTCGTGCTTTGTCATTCTGTTTCAAGATCAGGACGCATTTCCTGGCCGCTCGCATTTACCTTAATGGCGCTAACCATTGCTGCTGTCGTCGTAGTCATTTTTTGGCGCATCGAAACCTGGCCAGCCCGCACAGCGCAACAAAGCACCGCTCAGCTGGAGAGACTGGGTAAGGATTTGCGCGCCGCTTTTATCGACATCGCGCATTTGCAGCCGCGCGTCACGATTAACAACCGTGTCTACATGGAACAAACGACGCCCGTCAGCGAATTGGTTGTTTTGTCACGGCGCATCGAAGTTGAACACGAGTTCCTCCATACCTGGGTGGGTAGTTCGAAGCGCGTAAAGTTGCATGGCACATTCATCGCCAAAGCCGGCTTCGATCTGCAGCACAACCTGTCGATCGATATCCGCCCGAATGAAATCATCGTCCAGCTGCCGCACGCCCGGATCCTTGGTATCGAGCAGGATCAGGTGGACGTCCTCGCGTTTGAAAATGGATTGTGGAACCGCATTTCGGGAGAGGATATGCAAAGCGAATTATCGATCCTGCCTCAGCTTGTACGAGAAAAAGCAGCAGAAAGCGACTTGCCCGCCGAAGCCGAGCGCGCGCTGCAGCAGCAAATCGAGCAACGCGTTCACGCGCCGCAATCGCTGCATTTGATTTTCAAAGGTGGCACCGCAAATGAAGCCCAATGAATAAACAATGACGAATGAGTGTCGAAGCTCGAATGACGACAAAGGCCGCGTGATTCGTCACATCGTTACATCGGATTTACGGTTCAACGGTTTAACGCGGCGTAGCCATTCGTCATTCGCTTGGCACGCCGAAGCCTTGGGCGAAGGCGGGGGTTTTGTCATTTCTACAGCAACCTAAATGCCCCTAAAAAATCGATTTGTCCTCGTTAGTCTCTTTCTCCTTCTCGCAGCGTTGCTGGCGGTCTGGTTTACGCCATTTGCCGTCTCCCATGGTGTCCGTTGGTGGATTTCGTGGCGGGCGCGACAGGAGGGCTTCACTGTTGACGTCGATAAGATCGATGCACCGTTTCTGCGTCCCGTTGTGATCCGCCAACTTCGCCTGACAAACGCGCACGATGACACGCTCCGCGTCGATCTTACAATCACAGATGCGCTCTTCGACTTGAATTTCAAACATATCCTCCTGCACAGAGGAGGTCGTGCCATTCGCAACCTGTCGATTCGGGAATTGCATGGGGAACTTCGCCGAACTAATCCAACCGTGCGAGCAATCACCCGCCGTGGCTGGGCGACATTGCACCGAATGCTTCCAGAGAATCTCAGTGTCACCGCCTCGGAGATACGGATTGAAAACGGCCCAACGCTTGTTTTGCTGCGAAACGGATTTCTATCCGCGAATCAGACCGAAGCGGGCCGTTTTACTGCTGCCGAGGTGATGATCGCGTCACCGTGGTTTCACCAGACGTTTTCGCAATTACGCGGTGCAACGCATTGGGAAGCTGATCGTCTGACAATCGCCGGACTCACTTTAACACACGGTCTCGACCTGCAGTCCGCTACGGCGGACTTGTCGCGTCTGGGGAACCAGCGCGCGGGATTGCAGTTCGACGCCGACGCGTTCGGCGGAAAAATTCGCGGAAACATTTCGCACGAATGGCGCTCTCAACATTCCAACTGGAAAATTGCTGGCGGTGCTACCGACATTTCTCTCGAGCAAACTTCGGAAGCATTCGGATTCGCTGATCATGTCAGCGGGTTGCTCCACGCTGGCAACTTCACTTTTCGCGGAAACCTTGCCGAACCAGACCGGGTCACCGCGTCGCTCTGGAGCGAACTGACCGGGCTTACCTGGCGCAATCGCACGGCCGAGGAAATCATGCTCGGCGCAGCCCTATACAACCGGCGGATTCAACTACAGCAGCTCTATATAAAACAACAAGCAAACCAGTTCACTTTAAGCGGTGAAGCTGCGTTTCCCACGAGCGCATCCGGCTGGCTCAGTCCGGATTTTCGCGGCAACATTTCTGCATCGATCGATCAGCTGGGCGATTTCGCGTCTCTGTTTGGCGCGAACGCCGGCGACTTTGCGGGGAAAATCACGATTGATGGAGCGATGGACACCCGTGATCGAAAATTTGGCGGCCATCTCATGGTAGAAGGCGCATCGCTCACACTCTTCAAGACCGCCATCGACAACTTGAGCGCGAAACTGAATTTGAAAGCGACCGACCTGGAGATCGAACAGTTGGCGATGACACGCAAAAACGATTCCCTCAGCGGACAGGGCAAAATCGATCTGTCGCACGAGCACAACTATTCAGGGACGCTCGAAGCCCGACTGAATGACCTGCTCGATTATCTGCCGATTCCTCGCAGAGCAGGTGAAAAAGCAAACCCAATCCCGGCCGATGTTCAGGCAACCATCGATTCCAGCAAGTGGGACGTACGCGGTGTGATCCACATGCCCAGTTCCAGCCCGATAAGCTTCACAGCCAATTTTGCTTTGGGAATCGGGACGGATTGGAACGCTTTTCGGGAGTCTCCGCTAAATATCACACTCAACTTTCCATCAATCTTCCTCGCAAACGCGCCTCAGCTCTTTCACCCACAAATTTTCCGCGACGGCATTCTGAGCGGAAACGTTTCGCTTTCCGAAACGTTGCAACATCCCCACATCGATGGCGACATCCAGCTGGTGAACGGAAAGCTGTCCGGCAACGGAGGAAGTCCCATCAATCTCACCGAAGCAAGCGGCCGCATTGCTTTTGGAGAAAATCGCGCCGCGATGGAGTTTCTCAACGTTGCGACGAAGGATACGGATCTTTCACTTCGGGGAGAGATCGATTTTCAGGATACGAACACTGTAACGATCAAGGTAAATGGAGCGATGCCCTTGTTCGATCTGACTCAGTACCCAATCGGTTGCATGGAGAAGATCGAATTGACGTCGGTCCCCTTCACCCTCGCGCCAGCTGTAGCGGAGTTGGAATTTTGTGGAGGGCTCTTTCAATCGAACTGGACCATTGCTTTGAAAGACCGCACCATCGCCGAGTCCTTTTACACCCCAGATCCCAACGGCGTGAGCCGTGAATTTCCATTGTGTTTCTCAGGTGCTGGACCGGAACGAACAAAATTAGTGCTGGCGGCCCTTCCACGGCCGGAAGCGCATCCCGTCGCAACGCCTCGCCCAAGAAACGAACAAACGGACGACCGTAAGACTGGCGTCGGAATTGAGAAGGCGCAGGACGCCGCTACGATGCGTCGGCACCAGCCAACAGCGCGAAAGTTTTTCCTCGAGGTCCGTGTGAGATTCACACTAAACTCTGCGCCTGCTTCCAGGCGCAGCGCGTTGCCGTTTGCGCGATCGAACAGCAATCGAACGGGTCGCCGGCCCGGCGAACTGGCAAGTATCCTGCGCACCTCGCGTAATTCATCCCCCGTTGTAGCGGGAGAAAATTGCAAGAGCACCGCCGGTTCCTTGTCTGTCGATCCTTCAGTCGCCCCATTAGGCTTTCGCGGCGAAATCGTCCTGATTTCCTGCGCCACGGCGCGAGGAATCTCGTCGCGCTTGTCCAGCGTCCCTTTAATTTCGATAACACGGCCCGCCACCAAGGCTGCTGAGGCTTTCAGATAAACTTCATTCCATACCACTACTTCGAGCATGTCCGCCCGGTCTTCGATCCAAACCACTGCGAATGGTTTGCCCTCTTTTCTTGTGAACTTTTTCTCAACCTCCACAATCGCACCGGCAATCTTGAACGGCGCGCGATCATCCAACCCGCCCAATGAAGCAATCGATCGATAGTTTTTCACCGCGAAAACGTCCGCATACGCATCGAGTGGATGGCCGCTGACGTAAAAACCGAGTAACTCTTTTTCGTAGGATAGTTTTTCATGTTCGCTCCACGGAGTGGCCTGCCTCTTTCTCGATCCGGTCGGAGCAGTTGCTTCATCGAAGAGTGAAACCTGACCTGCCAGCCGGTCGCGCTGCGCTGCAGCGGATGCCATGACCGCGTCGTCAATACAGCTAAAAAGTTCGGAACGGTCGCGGCCCAGGAAATCAAAAGCGCCGGCCTTGATAAGGCTCTCAAGCATTTTGCGGTTGGCAACGCGCGAGTCGAGTCGTGCGCAGAAATCCTCCAGTGAAGTGAAATCCCCTCGCTGCTCGCGCTCGCGAATTGCCGTTTCCATGGCCGCCTCGCCGACGTGTTTGATAGCGGCAAGGCCGTAACGAATGGCGTTGTAGCCCGTGCCGTTGTAGCTGGGGTCGCTGACCCCGGCTGATATTGAATTCGCTACGTGGCTGCCGCGGTCAGCGTCCGCGGCCACAGTTTCCGGAATAAATTTCAAGCCGCTCTTATTGACATCCGGTGGCAGGATGGAAACGCCCATCCTTCTGCATTCGCCAACGAAAATGGAAATTTTATCTGTGTTATTAATTTCGTTGCTCAGCAGACCCGCCATGAATTCCACCGGGTAATGCGCCTTGAGATACGCGGTTTGATAACTGATTACGCCGTAGGCTGCACTGTGGCTCTTGTTGAACCCGTAACCCGCGAATTTTTCGAGCAAATCGAAAATGGCGTTCGCTTTCTTTTCCGGAATCTTGTTTGTGCGTGCGCAGCCTTCTATGAAATTCTTTCTCTCTTTCGCCATCTTCTCCTTGTCTTTCTTGCCCATGGCGCGCCGGAGAAGATCGGCTTGCGCGAGTGAGTAGCCGGCGAGTTTGCTCGCCGCTGCCATCACCTGTTCCTGGTAAATCATCACGCCGTACGTATCCGCGCAGATACCTTCGAGCAGCGGGTGCAGATATTTGATCGGCGTGATCCCCTTTTTCGCTTTCACGTACTCGGGGATGAGTTCCATGGGGCCGGGACGGTAAAGTGCGATCAACGCGATAATGTCATCGAGCTTCTTTACGTCGAACTGCTTCGACAAACTCGTCATCCCGCCGGACTCCATCTGGAAAAGACCGATCGTTTCGCCGCGGTTATAGAGAGCAAACGCCGCTGAATCGTCGAGTGGAATATCCTTGAGCGAAAAGTTTGCCTCGCGCTGGTGAATCAGGGCCAGTGTGTCCTCAATGACGGTCAGCGTTTTCAATCCGAGGAAATCCATCTTTAGGAGGCCCAGATCGTTGAGCGGTCCCATGGCGTACTGGCTGATCACGTCGTTGCCTTTCACGTCGCGACAGAGCGGGATGTAATCAGACAGGTCGCGGTCCGCGATCACCACTCCCGCCGCGTGCACTCCGGCATTGCGCGACAAGCCTTCGAGAATTTTCGCGTAATCGAACAGCTGCCGGGTCGGCGCCTCGGTGGCGACTGCTCGTTTCAGTTCCGGATTTTTTTCCACGGCTGAATCGAGCGTGATATTCAGCTCATTTGGAATCATCTTTGCGACGCGATCCGCATCGCGATAACTCAATCCCATTACCCGACCCACGTCGCGCACCACACTCTTCGCCTTGAGTTTGCCAAATGTGATGATTTGAGCGACGCGGCGCTCACCGTATTTCTGCCGCACGTATTCGAGCACTTCGCCGCGACGCGCTTCGCAAAAATCAACGTCGATATCCGGCGGCGAAACACGGTCCGGATTCAAAAATCGCTCGAAAAGCAATCCGTACTGGAGCGGATCGATATCGGTGATTTTGAGAACGTAAGTGACCATCGAACCGGCCGCCGAGCCGCGTCCAGGTCCCACGGGAATGCCTTTCTCTTTGGCAAAATGAATGAAATCCCAAACAATGAGCAGATAGCTGACGAAGCCGGTTTTTTCGAAAACGCCCAGCTCATAATCGAGCCGTCGGATCAATTCTGGATCGTTCGCCGCGCGCTCGCCGTAACGCTGCCGCAAACCGTCGTAACAAAGATCGCGCAAATATTCTTCGCGCGTTTTCCCTGGCGGCGCGGGATACTCCGGATATTTGGAGCGCCCAAACTCGAGATCGAGGTGACAGCGTTCGCCAATTTCGAGCGTATTCGCAATCGCTTCGGGAAAATCGCGGAACAGCTCGCACATCTCGGCCGGTGATTTGAAATACAGCTCCGGCACATAACGCATCCGGTTTTCGTCCTGCACCATCTTGCCCGTGCCGATGCAAAGCATTACGTCGTGCGCCTGATGATCGCTCCGGCGGAGAAAATGAACATCGTTTGCCGCGACTAATCCGACGCCAATGTCCCGCGCAATTTGCGGCAGCGCTGTCATGCATTTGCGCTGTTCTTCCATGCCGTGATCGTGCAATTCGATAAAGAAATTTTCCGCCCCGAGAATGTCGCGGTATTCAGCCGCGCTCTGTTTTGCCTTCTCGATGTTGTTCGACTGAATAGCGGTATTGATTTCACCAGCCAGGCAGCCGCTAAGCCCAATCAGACCCTCCGATCGCGCCGCGAGGAGTTCCTTGTCGATCCTGGGCGCATAATGAAAACCGTCCAGGTGCGCGGCCGTGATCAGCTTGACGAGATTTCTGTAACCGGTCTCGTTTTCCGCCAAAAGAGTGAAGTGATACGCCGCATCGCGCCGCGATGCTGGACGGTCTTTATGTGACCCCGGGGCGATATAAGCTTCGCAGCCGATAATCGGCTTTACCCCGGCGCGCTGCGCTTCCTGATAAAACTCAATCGCCCCGAACAAATTACCGTGATCGGTAATCGCGACTGCGGGCATTTTGAATTCAGCCGCTTTTTTCATCAGCTCTTTCATCCGGATGGCGCCATCCAGCAGCGAATATTCAGTGTGCAGATGCAGGTGAACGAAAGAGTCGCGAGGCATTTGTTTGCGGTTTCAGTATAAGCGCCAAAAAAAATCTTTGGCAAATTTGCCTTCGTGCGGAGCACCGTTGAAGCGTTAAAGAGTTGAAGCGTTGAAGCGAACTTGCTATCTGCACGTAAACCGTTTCAACGCTTCGACGATTCAACGAACATGAAAACGATGCTTGCATCGCTTTGATGTTGTTGCTAAGAGAGCGCGTGCTGGGTTTAGCTTTCGATTGCAAGAGTCCGCGGGTTACTGAGTTCACTTTGACATGAAAAAACTGGAAGCCATCATCAAACCGTTCAAGCTCGAGGAGGTCAAAGAGGCGCTGGCCGAGCTCGGGATCGAAGGGATGACCGTCACGGAAGTCAAAGGGTTCGGCCGGCAAAAGGGACATACCGAAATCTATCGCGGGAGCGAATATACGGTCGATTTCCTGCCCAAAGTGAAAGTGGAAGTCGTGATGGCGGACGACATGGTGGAAAAGGCTGTGAGCGTAGTGGTAGCTGCCGCCAAAACAGGCAAGATCGGGGATGGAAAAGTGTTTGTGCTCCCGGTGGAACACGCGGTGCGCATCCGCACGGAAGAGATCGGGGAAAAAGCAGTGTGATGGTGTCCGGTGCAACCTCCGACATTTTGCCGGAGCGGGTGTCCCCTGCATTCATAAAGGTCGCGAGCATTTGCGCCATGGCGACGGCGCTCACCACTATTGCGGTTCATTGGCTGCCAGATCTCTGGAGCACCTCGACGACCTTTGAATCACGAGTACAACTGCGGCACAACGCCATTTACACGGGTCGATTGTGGATCGTGCTGATTCATTGTGTGCTTGTGGTAATTTCGATGGCGGCGATCCCCTGCTTGCTGAACGGTACGGCGCGGCTGATCGCCATGTTCGGGTTTGGCTGTTATGTCGTGTTCGCTTTTGTCGAGAGTTTGCGAACGTCACTATCGATTTTTGCGGTGAATCGCGCCTGGCGAGCAGGGTACGAGACCAGCAATGACGACATGCGAAGACAGGCTTTTCGCGACGCACTCGATACTTTCGTAGGTGTCAATGAGGCCCTTTTTTTCCTTTTTTTCGCGGCGTTCACCGTTGGCCTTTTCTGTTACGGATTCGCGCTGGTTTTGAAGAGCGGAATCGATCAGGGCGTCGGGTTGCTATTCTTGCTTTGGGGCGTACTCAATCTTCCCGGCCTAGTCGCCGCCATTGCCGGAAATGAAGCTCTAAGCGCGGGATTCGATTGGGTAGGCCGCTATTTTCAACCCGCCGCAAGATTTTCGCTCGGCCTGTGGCTCTGGAACGTCGCCGGCCGATTCCGCACAACGTAATTTTTCTACCAACCTTCAACCACCAACTAACAACCCTGAATATGGCCAAAGACAAAACTCCATCCGACGTCAGCAAAATGATCAAAGAGAGCAACGTGAAATTGATCGACTTCAAGTTCACTGATTTGCTCGGCACCTGGCAGCATTTCACGACCACGCTTACCGAATACAACGAGGAGATTTTCACTGATGGCCTTGGGTTTGACGGATCGAGCATTCGCGGCTGGCGCGTGATCAACGCCTCGGACATGCTCGTCATTCCAGATGCGACCACTGCGTGGATCGATGTTTTCAACGCCGAACCGACGTTGAGTTTGATTTGCACCATCGTCGATCCGATCACTCGCCAACCGTATGATCGCGATCCGCGCGGTGTTGCGGAGAAAGCGGAGGCTTATCTCAAATCGACCGGTATCGCGGACACCGCGTTTTTCGGACCTGAAGCGGAATTTTTTATTTTCGATGATGTGCGATTTGCGAACAGCGGCAACGCGGCGTCATACATCGTCGACAGCGTCGAAGGACATTGGAACAGCGCGCGCGAGGAATTTCCAAACCTCGGTTACAAAATTCGACCGAAGGAAGGCTACTTCCCGGTCTCGCCCATGGACAGCTTGCAAGACATTCGCAACGAAATGTGTCTGGAGTTGGAGAAAGCCGGCGTTGCGATCGAGCGCCAACATCACGAAGTGGCAACTGCCGGTCAGGCCGAGATCGATATCCGGTTCGCGCCGCTCAAACGCATGGGCGACAACATGCAGTATTACAAATACATCCTGCGCAATGTCGCCAAACGGCACAACAGAACGGTGACGTTCATGCCGAAACCGATCTTCGCCGATAACGGCTCAGGCATGCACACGCATATGTCGCTTTGGAAAGACGAAAAACCTCTTTTTGCCGGGAACGGTTACGCTGGCTTGAGTGAGACAGCATTGTTTTTCATCGGCGGAATTTTGAAACACGCGCCGGCGCTCACCTGCCTGACGAATCCAACTACCAACAGCTATAAGCGGCTCGTCCCCGGCTTCGAGGCGCCGGTCAATCTCGCCTATTCCGCGCGCAATCGCTCCGCCGCGATTCGAATTCCGACCTATTCACCAAGTCCGAAAGCTAAGCGCATCGAATTCCGCACACCGGACGCCGCGGCAAATCCATATCTCGCCTTCTCGGCAATGCTCCTTGCGGGTCTCGATGGAATCCAAAACCGCATGGATCCCGGCGATCCGCTCGACAAGAATCTCTACGAACTGCCACCGGAAGAACTCGCGCAGGTCGCCAGCGTACCCGATTCACTCCGGGGCGCGATCGAAGCGCTGCAGGCCGATCATTCCTTCCTGTTACGCGGCGACGTCTTCAACGAAGAGTTCATCGCCAACTGGATCGACATGAAACAAAAAGAATACGACGCGCTGCGATTAAGGCCCCACCCCTATGAATTCGCCATGTATTACGACGTTTGATGGTCGCCATGCCGCCCGCACTTGTCGCGCCCTAGCCTTGGCGAAGGCGGATCCGTACGAGTCGCAATGTACTACGACGTAATGGCGGCGCTACCACAGCCTGCTCGCCGTGGCGAGGGCGCGCCCCCGTCGGCGGCTTTAATTGCAACCGATTAGACGAAAAAGAGTTCGCCTTAAATTACGAACTTTCGTCTAATTCTCGTTAGGCCACAAACGCCATGTTTTTCCCGCCGCTCTACCTTATTTTGGACGCCGGGTTGCTAGTTTCCGAGCTTGCTCTCGTCTGGCGACGACGTGCCTCCCGCGCTCCGAGCACGCGGCTAGATCGGGGCTCTCACCTGTTGCTCTGGGCGGTAATTGTCGGATCAATCACCGCCGGTCATCTTGCCGGGCTTAGCAACCTGGGTCCGAGGTTGCTCCCCGGCCTCCCCTGGCGGTGGTTTGGAGCGGGTCTCTTTGCTGCCGGCACGGCATTGCGCTGGTGGGCCATCGTGCACCTGGGCCGTTTCTTCTCGGTAGACGTGGCGATAGCGCGCGACCACCAAGTCGTGGACACCGGTCTTTACCGCGTTGTGCGCCATCCTTCCTACACCGGTTTGCTTCTGCAGTGTGCCGGCCTCGGGGTAGTGCTTGGCACGGCACTCAGTTTGTTCGTTATTATAGTTCCCACGTTCCTTGTCCTATTCCACCGCATCCGAGTGGAAGAAAGAGCTCTCCTTGCCAACCTTGGAAATGCTTATGCAGCCTACACCCGACGCACTAAACGACTACTGCCGGGAGTATTTTGAAAGGCACACCCGCACGGCCTAACCAATCGCTCCAGCCAACCGCTGGCCGTCGCGATGCGCCGATTTGATTTTATGAAACAGTTGTCGACGTTGCGAAAGCTCGCTCCCGCCAGCGGTGGCTGAGCTCCATCTCGTTAGATCGTGATGCTGATGCTAGAATGATATGAGCGACCAATTTCAGCACGTGATGGTGCTGACCTCGATTATCATCGGCTTGGGCATTACCAACGTGCTTTTAGGCGTCAGCGGCGCGATCGAGCGTTACACTGAAGGCGACCGTCCACTGCAGCTCAGTTGGGCATCAGCATTCTGGCTGGCCCAGGTTTTTCTGTGGATGATTCTTTTCTGGTGGTGGGAGTTCCGCCTGGTCGACATCCTGAAACATTGGACGCTATGGAACTATCTTCTGATTATCTGCTACGCAGTTGTTCTGTTTCTTCTCGTGGCTCTTCTCATTCCCAAGGAGTGGGACAAAGTCGACAACCTGAATGCATACTTCCTGTCAAAGCGTCGCTGGTTCTATTCAGTTTACCTGCTTGGCCTAGTCATCGATGTGATGGACTCATATATGAAGGGCGGCTGGACTTATGTCATAGGACTGGGGGTGTTGGGCTGGGGATATTCTCTCGCTGGTATTCCGGTGGCAGTCATTGGATTTCGCTCAAGGCGCATTCGCACGCATACGATAATGGGAATCGTGTTCTTTGTTTGGCAGGTAGTCCTCGGATTCGACGTTTCCCCGTTGCTCCATCGCTAGACCTAACCAATCGATGAAGCCAACGACCCTGATGGAGTGAACACGAACAATATTGCCACTGACCCTGCCGTGGCTTATCTCTTTCTCGTTTGGTGGACTCAAGTGGCGGCGGCGCCGAGCAGTGCTGCGAGCCATGGCACTCGGTGACAGGGCGACATGATGGCAAACACTGATTCTCGCGTAACGATTCACATGGCGGCGAGCCTCGACGGCTTCATCGCTCGAAAGGACGGGCGCGTCGACTGGCTCGAAACCTCAGACGAATTTGCAGGCGGGGACACCCTGGACCCAGGATTCGTCGAGACCTTCCTCAAGACGATCGACTGCTACGTCATGGGGTCGCGAACCTATGAGACCGCGTTGAGTTTTGAAGCCAAAGGGTTGGGTTGGTCACGGCGACAAACCCACCTTCGTCCTCACTAGTCGCGATCTGCCGCGAACCCGGGATACCGTGGAGTTCTACTCAGGCGATCTTGCGCAGTTCGTGAATGGGCACCTGCGGCCACGTTCCGTACCATCTGGTTTGTTGGAGGCGGTGTAGTTTCCGGCGAATGCCTTCGTCTCGGACTAGCCGACGAAGTTCGTTATTCGATCCTGCCGATCTTGATTGGCGATGGGAGACCGTTCTTCGAGAAGCTCGACAGAGACATCGCCCTCCATCTCGCGGAGGTCAAAGCCTATAAGAGCGGCATGGTCGAGCTTTGTTACGAGGTGCGAGGACCTCGTGGCGAGCCACGGAACGCCGCCACCTAACAATTCATTCCAGCCGACGCCCACAAGCGGGCGCGGCTGAGTTCAAAGGTAGGGGAAGAGTAGAGTTCGACCTCGATTTCTCGAAATCACCTGATTGGCTAGAGAACAATGAAGATCAAAGAGATCGCCTTCGTTTGCTGCGCTGTCAGCGACATGAGCCGCGCCCGAGTCTTTTACGAAGGCGTACTGGGATTGAAACCGAACGCGCCGGTCGGTCCGGATCCCTATTGCATCGAGTACGACATCGGCGCCGGAACGTTCGCAATCGAAAGTAACCCTGATTGGCCTGTTTCTCCTGACGGCATGTCAGTTACATTTGAAGTCGACGATTTTGAAGCCGCTCTCAGACACCTGGGCGACCACGGCATCGCCTTCTTCCTCGGACCGACTGAAACGAAGGTCTGCCATTGGGCGGCGTTTCGCGATCCGGACGGGAACCGACTGGTGATTCACAAACGAAAGTGAATCGCGCAGTGAGACACGACGGCTGCGAAGCTGTCATTGCATAGCCGAATCGCCTCACCTGATTTTCGAATTGAACAAACAATTCGGTTCCTTCATAAATCACCGCATGAAAAAAGCACATCTCGCGTTCTGCGTCGCGCTCGTTAGTTTGGTTGGGATGAACCAATTTGCCCGGGCAGCTGATCCCACTCATCCAGACCAACCGTCAGTAGCTCCCGCGGAGGCAATCTCCAAGCTCAAGGAAGGCAATGGCCGCTACACGAGCGGCAATCTTCAACATCCCGGTCAGACGACAGAACGGCGTACCGAACTGGCAAAGACTCAGCATCCGTTTGCCGCCATTGTCAGTTGCTCCGATTCACGCGTGCCGCCCGAAATTGTCTTCGATCAGGGACTCGGTGACTTATTTGTTGTTCGCGTTGCGGGAAACGTGATCAACGATGAAGGCCTGGGAAGCATCGAATATACAGTCGATCATTTAGGCACGCGGCTGATTTTGGTGCTTGGGCATCAGAGTTGCGGCGCCGTCAAAGCAGCCAGAGAAACTATCGCTGCCAAAGGCAAAGCCCCCGGGCACATCGAATCGTTAGTCACGGCCATCAAGCCTGCGGTTGAAGCCACGGCGAAAGACGATCTCGACACGACAGTAAAAGCGAACGTTAAGAACGTCGTGCAAGCGCTGCGTTCATCGACGCCGATTCTCAAAGCTAAAGTTGATTCCGGCGAGATTCAGGTAATTGGCGGCTACTACAGTCTCGATACGGGCGCTGTCACTTTTCTCGATCAGAAGTAGGAGTTCGCCTAGCAGGTTGGCTTTCGGAAAATCCGAGTAGCGTCTTGGCTTCTCTTGTGGAGGTTACTATCTTATCGCCGCGCTTTATCAAAAACGGATAAGGAGGAGATCATGGCGAAATCCCAACAGACAGACGAACACACGAACCTTCCCCGTGCCCAAGAAGATCTACGCCAACTCTGGGAAGATCATGTGCGCTATGAGTTTTCCACGCGCAACACCGAGGACACGCTCGCCACGATGGTCGAAGACGCTTATGTGAATCATATTCCAGTGCTGACCGGTGGCGTCGGCCGGGATGAATTGCGCGAGTTCTACTCGAAACGGTTTATTCCCCAAATGCCGCCGGACACGGAAATGACGCCAGTCTCGCGAACCATCGGCGAGGACCAATTAGTCGACGAAATGGTCTTCAAGTTCACTCATTCGATCCACATGAATTGGATGTTGCCAGGCGTTGCCCCGACCGGAAAGCGCGTCGAAATCCCGCTGGTCGCCATCGTTCGATTTAGAGAAGGCAAGCTAGCTCACGAGCACATTTACTGGGACCAGGCATCAGTGCTGGTGCAGATCGGATTGATCGATCCCGCTAAGCTGCCGGTAGCGGGTATTGAAAGCGCCCGCAAAGTTCTCGATCCCACATTGCCGGCAAATACACTGATGAGTCGCGCCGATCTAGGTCAGTAGGAGGAAATCTAAGGCGTGAGCATCATTGGAAAAGTTGACAGCCTTTGGCGTTACCCGGTCAAGAGCATGCGCGGCGAAGAGTTGGACGAAGCTTTTGCTAGTTATTCTGGAATTTATGGCGATCGGGTCTTTGCCTTCAGGAGTTCTGCGAATCACAAGGGATTCCCGTATTTCACAGCTCGCGAGCAACGAAAGCTTTTGCAATATCGTCCGCGATTTCGTCATCCAGACAAAGCGTCGCGCCCTATCAACTTGATCGAGGCAGAAAGCAGAAACGCGAATCCTCTTGTGGCCGATCTCGCAGAGTTAGTTGTCGATGTTGAGACTCCCGAAGGAAAAACGATTGCCATTGATGATCCGGCATTGATCGAAATGCTCCGAGCCGACGTCGACCAAAAGCATCAGGTCGCGCTGATGCAGTCTCAACGCGCCATGACCGATTGCCGCCCAGTATCGGTCTTCAGTTTGCAATCGGCCGGGCAACTCGCTGAAGAGACAGGCACACCCGTGGATAAACAGCGTTTCCGCGCAAACGTCTACGTAGATTTAACGTCCGCTAACGGCTTCGCTGAAAACGAACTTGTCGGCCGATCAGTAAAGATTGGACCGAAAGTGGTCATCTCGATTTTGGAACGCGACCCGCGCTGCGTGATTATCACGCTCGATCCCGATACCGGAGAACAAGCGCCGGCGATTTTGAAGAAAGTCGCGCAAGCTCACGACGGGATGGCAGGCGTTTATGGCGCGGTCCTGGTGGAAGGCATGCTGCACAAGGGCGATCCGGTAGAACTGTTAGACTGATTTCATTTTTTGTTACCGCTGTATCTTTTGTCATTCCGAGCGGAGTCGAGGAATCCCTGGATTATTCGGGAGAATCAGAGCGCATCGAGAGATGTCTCCCCTCCGCTCGACATGACAAGCGCTCACTCTCTGGCATCTAAATAATCAGTTTCGTTAGGCCAAAGCGCACTTTTGCGTCGCACGCTTCTTTGCGCGAAAGACTCACAGGATGGCAAATGGCGAAACGATCGAGTCGTATGTGCCTGCGCGGCTGGACGCCTTGCCGTGGAGTTCGTGGCACTGGCTGATCGTTGTCTCGCTGGGAGCAACCTGGATTCTCGATGGTCTTGAAGTCACATTGGCTGGCGCGCTAGGCGGAATTTTAACGCGCCCCGAAACACTCGGGTTAACGCCTGCCCGGGTTGGCGCGAGCGCAACGTGCTACCTGGCTGGTGCAGTGCTTGGCGCACTGCTTTTCGGTTACGGCACCGACCGGTTTGGTCGCAAGAAATTGTTCTTCATTACGGTCGCCGTTTATCTAATCGGAACTGCGCTATCCGCTTTCTCCTGGAATTTCTGGAGCTACGCATTCTTTCGCGCGGTGACCGGCGCAGGCATCGGCGGCGAATACGCAGCAATCAATTCCGCGATTGACGAACTGATTCCGGCGCGTGTGCGCGGCCGTGTTGATCTGATAATTAACGGCTCATACTGGGTCGGCGCCGCGCTTGGTGCGGCCGCTACGCTTGTGCTACTCGATCCGCGTCGAATACCAATCTGGCTGGGATGGCGTTTCGCTTTTGGAATCGGCGCGACGCTCGGTCTCGTTGTGATTTTCTTTCGCCGTTGGATTCCGGAGAGTCCGCGCTGGTTGATGATTCATGGTCGGAATCCGGAGGCGGAACAGATTGTCCGCGAAGTGGAACGAAAAATCATGGGAGCCAATGCGGCCGGGATCACCGATCCCGGCTACAGCGAATTACCCACGAGGATCCGAACGCGGACACATACGCCGTGGCACGAAATTTGGGACGCGATCGTGCACGAGCATCGACGCCGCTCAGTTCTGGGTTTTGTGCTGATGCTGACCCAGGCTTTTTTCTACAACGCGATCTTTTTTACTTACGCACTGGTCCTGATGCGCTTTTACAACGTGCCCGAGCAAAATGTGGGCAGCTATCTGTTGCCATTTGCGTTGGGGAACGTGCTCGGTCCCGTGTTCCTTGGGCATCTCTTCGACACAATCGGACGCAAGAAGATGATCACTGTTACGTACGGGCTCGCCGGGATTTTGCTCGCGCTCACCGGCTGGCTTTTTCACGCGGGCGTCCTCACGGCACAAACGCAGACTGTTGCATGGACGATTATTTTCTTCATCGCGTCAGCTGCGGCGAGCTCGGCGTACTTGACTGTGAGCGAAATTTTCCCATTGGAAATCCGGGCACTGGCGATTGCAATTTTCTATGCAATCGGAACACTGGCTGGCGGTGTCGGTGCACCACTGCTCTTTGGGTGGATTATCGGCACTGGATCGATTACCGCGTTGTTCGTGGGATATCTGGTGGCGGCGGCGCTGATGATTTTTGGCGCAGTGGTTGAAGCGTGGATTGGCGTCCCAGCCGAGCGACGATCGCTGGAGGACGTGGCCGCCCCGCTCTCGAGCAAGGGATTGTAGGGCGCCTGTGCCAGACGCCGCCGTCTCACAGAGACAGCCTACAATGTGTCCGGCGCGCCGCGGTCAACGCCCGCGGCTAGAGCTGACCGTAAGTTCGCGCGTGTGAATTGGACCCGCGGGTGTGAGCTTACTCGAATAAAGATGGAACGCCTCGACACGGATCATTCCGGCATCGAACTCAGCATTCGCCTGCAAAAACTTTCGAAGCGATTGCGCAGAAACATTCCTGCAACGCGCAATGGTTATGTGTGGATGCCAGGGGCGAAGTTCCGGCTCGAGACCGACAGCGAGCGCGGCCTCTTGCACGCGCTTGTGAATTTGAAACAAGTGCGGGTGCGCCTTACCGACGCCAATCCAAATAATTTTCGGCGCACCTTTTGCAGAAAACGTTCCGACGCCAACAATGGACAGAAAGAAAGCGCCAAACTCGATCACGCTGAGTTTTTCTCGAAGGGCAAGATCGGTTTCATTCGGGACTTCACCGAAGAAACTGAGCGTCAGATGCATCTGCGCCGGATCGGTCCAGTGCACGCCGCGGACACGCGGATCAAGGGCTGCAAACAACTGGCGCGTTGACTCCGGCAGGTCGATCGCAACGAACAGACGTTTACTCACGAGCTAAAAACGCTAGCGACGAATCCTCAATTCGAGCGTCCTTCATTATTTCGAACGGTTGCTCGATCGAGCAAGCGGGTCAGCCATTCCGGTATCAACCGGTGGAGTTGCGAGCCGGGTAATGATTCGTTGCCTGCCTCGTCGGCCGCTCCAGGAAGGAACCGATTGACAAGCTTCATCATGTAGCCGGTGAGATTTGGAAAGAGCGCGTTCCCGAGAATGGCTCCGCGCGCGGCAAATGTGAGTGTGAGCGATGGCTGACCGCGACGGCAGGCAGCCAGAATTTTTCTCGCAGCGCGATCGGCATTCATCGAAATCAGCGGCGCTCCCGCTGAAGCTGAAAACCAGGCAAACTCCATGTCGTGTTTACCCTTGAATTTTGCATTCACGTGCGAGCCGGTGCGCATCATTCCAGGCGCAACGGTAGTGACATGGATGTTGTCGCGTGCGAGCTCGGCGCGAATCGCATCGGAGAAACCAGTCAGCGCAAATTTGCTGACGCTGTATGGCGCGAGATGCGGCACGGCGACCTTCCCGCCAATTGAAGAAATATTAACGATGCGTCCCCCACCCCATGTGCGCATTTCAGGAACGATCCGTGAAACTAATTCGTAGGGGGCCCAAAAATGCAGCCGCATGGCGCGTTCGAAATCCTCGCGTGTCATGTGCCCAACAGGACCAACTTCGATGATGCCGGCGCAGTTGATCAAGATGTCGATCTTGCCGAAGCGATCGATGATTTGACGAACAGCGGCATCAATTTTTGCGGCATCGAGCAAGTCGCATTGAATGGTCAGGACCGCGCCGCCACGTGGAGCGAGATCAGCCTTAGCGCGCGCCAGTTCGTCAGGATCACGTGCGATGAGGGCGACGTTACCCCCTTGCCCACAAATCTGTCGCGCAAGCACAAGACCGAGTCCGCGCGAACCGCCTGTGATGGCGACTACTTTGTCACGCAACGTATAACGCGCGGTGCGAATGGCGCGAGCGGTTATCCAAGCGCCGAGTACCAGCACGCCTGCGGGAAGCAACACGCGAACATTCATGTCGATTTAGAGTCCAGCACGGTACGCTTGGCGGCAAGCGGCGGGTACAAGGAGCGACGGCTTGGGCTGCCGCCACCTTGACACAATTACCCGTGTTTTCGGTTGAAACGCGCAACTTCGCGCGCCGTCTCCCGATCTACTGCACGTTTCTTTAGGTCGGCCCTCTTATCACGCGCTTCCTTACCGTGCCCGACGCCCACTTCGGCTTTTAGCTTTCCGTTTTTCCAATACAGCTTGAGAACAACCAGCGCGCGGCCTTTGACCTGTGTCTCGCCATAGAGCTTGTCGATCTCCTGCCGATGCAACAATAACTTGCGGACCCGTTTTGCATCCGGAATTTCGTGACTGGCGCGTTCATATGGTTGAATATCCGCGTTGTAAAGGAACGCTTCGCCATTCTCGATTCGGGCGAAGGCGTCGCTGATATTTGCCTTGCCTGCTCGAATCGATTTAACCTCGCTGCCCTTTAGTTCGATCCCCGCTTCGTACCGCTCGAGAATGTGATAATCGCGAAGGGCTTTGCGATTGGTAATCGACTCAGCTGCCATATTGACAGGGAAACTGGCGGCTTCCCCCGCAGAACCTCAGAAACCCTTAAAGAAACGCGTCGTAGTATTCGATCACTCCCTACGCGGCGCCGTCGGGCGACTCCCGGAGCGATTCGTAGGTCAACTTGCCGGCGATGATTTCCTTGAGTGCAATATCGGTCAGCGACATCCGCGGCGTCGTCTCAACCATGGGCCGATGTCCCAAGCCAAGCTGACGAACGCGTTTGGAAACAACGTTGATCAGAAGTTGCTGATTCGGGATCACCTGAGCTGCTTCTTGCAAAAGTTGAGTCGTCATATGGCGCAAGGAAGGGACGGGGCGGATTGCTTCCGTCGGGAATTGAAGAATGACCGGCATCCTGGCCGCAAGGGCGGATGGGGTAAGTTGCGGGACAAGCATGGTAAAAACGAGTGTGGACTTTCCAAGTGAAGCAGTTCGTTGTCAAGTCCGAACGCTTTTACAATCTACAGACTCGTTAGCGGAAATGCAATGGTACTAACTAACTCAGATGTGCAGAATTCCGGTCGTTTCAACCACCGGAGCTCTGACACGGATCGATCTCCTTGCTATCTGCACTAAAATACGCGAAGTAAGTGGCGCATCGGCCGCGTACAAAAGTGACAATTTCTTTCGGGCTGTGGCTCAGCTTGGTAGAGCGCCTGGTTCGGGACCAGGAGGCCGTGGGTTCAAATCCCACCAGCCCGATAAAAATGTCGGCCAGACTCGGAGAAGAAGTAGCGGCGCTTGTATCAAGCACCGAAATCAAATAGAAAGGCGTTTGGCACAAACGCCTCTACAACAATGGCCGCCCAGAATGCTTTCCCTTTGATGCACTTCTCTGTCGCGATCGTTGGCGCGCTGATCGGCGTCGTAATTCTGTTATTCGGTCGAAAATTGTTCTGGCTGTGCGTTGCTGCAGTCGGATTCGCAGCAGGTGTAGAACTTGCCCCGCACCTTGTTCATGAACCATCACCTCTCCTCGCATTAACCGTTGCGCTCGTTCTTGGGTTAATTGGAGCTTTGCTTGCATTGTTCCTGCAGAAAATTGCAATTGCTGTTCTCGGTTTCCTGGCGGGCGGCAAACTCGCCGGCGCAATCGCCGGCGCATTTTTCGTTCACTACGCGCAATACTCCGCCTTCATTTTTCTGGCTGGCGGAGTCATCGGGGCGATTCTCCTGCTCGTTTTGTTTGATTGGGCACTGATCGTTGTCTCCTCTCTTATCGGCGCCCACCTGATTCAAAGCGCGATCGTGCTTCCGCCGTCCGGATCGACCATTTTGTTCATTGGGCTCGCGATCATTGGTATCATGGTTCAAGCGGCGTCCCTTCGGAGAAGCTCCGCATAAGCGCGCATTTTTGCTGACAAGTCAAAATACACTCGCAAGAATCGCCCCATGAACCCTCAAAAAACTGGATTACGCGTCGCGAGCATCCTCTTCGCAATTTTTGCAGTTGGTCATCTGATCCGATTGATCAATCAGATTCCGGTGCAAGTGGGCAATCATCAGATCCCGATGGGAGTCAGCTGGGTGGCGCTCATCATTGCAGCTGTTCTCTGCATCTGGCTATGGCGACTCGCTTCGACGCCTTCGTCACGTTAAATCGTAGTTCGATCTAACGATCTTACGTTTTAACGATTCAACGCGGCAGCGCCATTCGTCATTTTCCGAGCCAATCAGCCGGCGTATCCACATAGGATCGATCGAGCTCAGCGACTGACGGACAGCCAAGAAGTTTTAGAGTGCGAATGAGGTCAGCGCGCAAAATTTCAATTGCTCGCGCAACACCGGCACCGCCCGCTGCGCCAAGCCCATAGGCATAAGCACGCCCGGCCATTACCGCTCGAGCACCCAGGCACAGCGCTTTGACAATGTCGCTGCCTCGACGAATACCACCATCCAGAAGCACCTCGATCTGATCACCTACGCCTGCCACAACTTCAGGCAAGATGCGCAGAGTCGGCGCAACACTGTCGAGTTGGCGGCCGCCGTGATTGGAAACGACCAGCGCGTTCGCTCCCACGTCCACTGCCCGACGGGCATCGTCTGCGGTATGAATTCCCTTTATCACAATGGGCCCGCTCCATGCTCGGCGAATCCACCCGAGGTCTTCCCAGGTTACGACCGCGTTTTCGAGAGCAGCAGTAACATCGGCATACAACATCGGCCCTTTTCCAGGGATAACGACATTCTGGAATTTCATTAGCCCGCCATCAGCGAGAAACCCGGCAAGCCAGCGAGGTCTTATCAGTAGCTGAGCAACAAACGGCAGCTTCGATCTCAGGTTGCCGCTCAGAAGTTCCTTGGCACCGTTTCGGAGATCGCGTTCCCGCATGCCTGCCACAGCCGTGTCGATCGTCACAACCAAGGCTGAAAAGCCGGCGGCTTTCGCGTGTTCGATAGCCGCAAGCGCGCAATCGCGTCCACCAACAAGATAAAGCTGATACCAAACCGTCCCCTTCGACGCGGCGGCAACATCCTCCAGGCGACAGCCAGAGAGCGTTGAAAGCGCATACGCAATTCCCGCAGCGCCAGCGGCGCTCGCGGCAACTTCCTCGCCGCGCGGATACATGAGCCGGCTGCTACCGACAGGCGCAAGGATCAAGGGCATGGACAGGGATCTGCCAAGCACAGACACGCCGAGATCGCACGCCGGCGTCGCGACGGCGCACCGCGGCCTGAATGTCACGTCTTCAAACGCCCGGCAGTTAGCACGCAACGTTCGTTCGTCCTCTGCGCCGCCATCGATATAGTCAAATACCACCTGCGGAAGCCGACGTTTCGCCGCGCGTCGCAAATCTTCGATGTTAACAACCCGCGGCGAGGCAACGGATCGTGCCTTGTCATGTTGAGCGGAGCGAAACATCTCTGACCATTCGTTTGGTTAGCAGGTTAAAAGACATGATCTGAGATTCTTCGCTTCGCTCAAAATGACAAGAGCAATGAGCCCTAGTGACGAAAGTGCCTGACGCCGGTGAAGATCACCGCCATGTTGCGCTCGTTGGCGGCGGCAATCACTTCTTCGTCGCGGACTGAACCGCCCGGTTGAATGGCGCACGTTGCGCCTGCCTCCGCAGCAGCGATCAAACCGTCCGGGAAAGGAAAAAACGCGTCGCTTGCGACCGCGCTGCCTTTTAGCGACAGCCCGGCTTCTTTCGCCTTCCAAATCGCAATGCGCGAAGCATCGATTCGCGACATCTGTCCCGCGCCGATGCCAAGTGTCCGGTCCGCACGAGAATAAACAATGGCGTTCGATTTCACGTGTTTGACCACCCGCCACCCGAACAACAGCGCTTTGAGTTCCGTTTTGGTCGGTCGCCTTTTCGTGACCACGTTACGTGTTATTTCCGCTGCAAGGTCCGCGTCTTGAACGAGCACACCGCCGCAGACGGAACGAACATCAACCGCGGGTCTCGCATCTGTTGCCGGCGTCACCAATCGAATCAAGCGCAGGTTTTTTTTCTTCTGCAAGACGCTGCGCGCTTCCGGCTCAAAATCTGGCGCAATAATTACCTCGCTAAAGATCTCGCTGATCACTTTCGCCAGCGCTTCGGTCAACGGACGGTTGCATATGATGATCCCGCCAAAGGGCGCCTGTTTATCCGTGGCAAACGCCTTGTTCCACGCCTTGCGAAGATCGGCATCCGAGCCAACACCACATGGGTTGGTATGTTTCAGAATCGCGACGGTCGGCTCCTCGAACTCGGCGATCAAATTCGTCGCCGCACTGATGTCGAGAATGTTGTTAAACGAAAGTTCCTTGCCATGAAGTTTTTCGAAGTGCTTATCGAAATCGCCATAGAGCGCGGCGGTTTGATGTGGATTTTCTCCGTAACGCAACCGCGTTACCAGCGGAAGCGAAAGTGAAAACGACGCATCCGTTGTCTGCTCCCTGTTCAGAAAGTTACCGATCGCGCGATCGTATTCGGCTGTCCTGATGAAGGCTTTGATGGCGAGACGCTCCCGCAATTTCAGTGTCGTTTCGCCATTGTTATCGCGCATGTTTTCGAGCACCGCGTCGTAGTCTGCCGGATCGACCACCACCGTGACCGATTCGTAGTTTTTTGCCGCGCTGCGAATCATCGACGGACCCCCGATGTCGATATTCTCGATCGCTTCCCCCAGCGTGACGTCCGGTTTGGCAACGGTCGCTTCGAAAGGATAAAGGTTGACCACCACCAGATCGATCGGTTCGAACCCACATTCGCGCGCTTCAGCCTCATGTTTCTCGTTGCCACGTTTGTAGAGAAGGCCGCCGTGCACACGGGGATGCAAAGTTTTCACGCGCCCTTCCAGCACTTCTGGAAATGCAGTGAAGCTTGAGATCTCGCGCACTGGAATTTTTTCTTTCCTCAGCAGGTCGGCTGTTCCCCCAGTGGAAATAATGTCGACGCCCTGCCGGTCCAGCGCTCGGGCTAACGCAGCGATACCGGTTTTGTCGGAAACGGAAATGAGAGCGCGGGCAATTTTCATCGTTGAACCGTTAAAGAGTTGAAGCGTTGAAGGGTTAAAACGGCACGTCAATCAAAGCGTCAAGCATCATTGTCATTCTGAGCGAAGCGAAGAATCTCTGGAGCAGTTCCTTCTCCCGACGGGTCGAAATGGCAGTCAGAGATGTTTCGCTTCGCTCAAGATGACGAGCAGAGCGTTGGATGCTTCAACGCCTCAGCGATCCAGAATGACATTTTTCGCTGCCGGATAAAGCACCGGGCAACAGCCGATCGTTTCGCAAAATGCTTTACTAAAGTGACTCAGGCTCGAGTAACCAACTTCTGTCGCAGCCTCAGTGACATTGTAGCGTCCCGTGCGCAACAGCTCGGCAGCGCGTTCCATTCGCAGGTTGCGCAAATATTGCGGAATGGTGAGTCCCACTTCGCGCGAAAAAATCCTGCTTAGGTAGAACGGGCTGCAGCCCACCTCCTGACCGATCATTTCCAGCGTGGGCGGGTTAGCGAGATCGCGAGCCAGAAGCTCCTTCGTGCGTTCCACGCGTTCGCGCGCGACGCGTTTTTGCCGCATGCAGAAAAATTCCGGGTCTCTTGGCGCGAAAAGAAAATGCGCCATGAGCTCCATGGCCTTGCCTTGGTACCAGAGGATCTGCGCTGCTTTTGCTACCGGAGGCTCCGCCAAACTGGCGACCACGCCGCGTTGTTGCATCGTCATCGGACGCGCAGGCGCGACGACGTTTTCTTCCCTGTCTCCAAACACAATGCGGCGAATCTCCGGCTCGAGGTCAGCTTCATTCCGCACAAATTGTTTTTGCAAATGTTCCCGCGAGAATTCCAGCGTCACGAATTGATGACGATCGTGCGCGCGCCGCGATGCCGGCAGCGGTCCATCGGCGATCGCGTAATACCCACAGTTGCCCGGAACATAATCGCTTCGCGCGCCACTTTCGGTGCCTACTGCTCCGCGGCCGGCCAGATTCAAACAGAACTCAAGGCTGTTTGGATGGAAAGTGCGTCCCCAGTTAAAGGAACGCTCGGTACGAAAGTCGTGCCACTCAACGGCCACCCCGATTTTGTCCACGTCGCCGTACAAGGGGCGCCATCCATCTTTGACTTCACGCCAGGCGTGTTGCTCGGCTGCGCAACCAGGATTCATTTCGCTTAATTACGAATGTTGCCGAGGCAAATGCAAGGCTGGCTTCTTCTCCTCCAGCGCGGCGCGGTCCCACTTCCCCAGCTTCGACGCAGCGTCGTAGGCGCTCTGCGCAAAATCGAGAAGGACTTTATCCGGCTTTTCAGCAGTGCGCACCGCGTCGTAAGGCAGGATGAATTCGCGCAGTTTGGTCTCGTAGAAAGCCGCATCCGGCTGAATTTTCGCCCCTGCGAATCCAGGCGGTTCCGGATACGCATACGAATAGAAGAGTGGCGTCGGCGCGGCCGCGTTGCCGGGCCAAAAACCGAGACTGCTTACTTCCTGACAGTAGGCCTCGCGCGTGACCGCGTCCGGTAAATGTGGAACTCCCCCAGGATGCGGCGGCGCTGGCCGTCCGGAGAAACGCGTCACTGCCAGATCAAAACTGCCCCAGAAAAAATGCACCGGACTGCATTTGCCACAGAAACGCGATCGAAATTCCTTAAAGACGCGATCGCTTTGCACGAGCACGCGCCAGAATCGGTTCGCATATTCGCGATCATAAGAGCGATGCTCTTCATCTTGATCAAACGGGATCGGATTCTCGATCTCGTTAGGCACTATGTTGATAGTCACAGCCAATTCCATCTCGGCTAGCGCATTCATCACTTCACGGTAAAATTTCGCCACCGGCTGCGGGCGCAGTTTCAACACTCGTGCCGCACCATCGCTTTTAAGGATGCGCAATTCGTGATCGATGAAATCGAAACGGATTTCGAATGTCGATGTGCCATGAGGAATCGGCGAAGTCGTCAGGCCGCGTGATGTGACGTAGAGCGTGACGTGCCAGGAGTGGTTCGTCCATGGACTTAGCGTCAGTCGAATCTTGCCGACAATCTGCGTCCACATGTGCAGCGTGATGGCGGTATCTTTCCACTCTGCGAAAGGCAGCGCCGGCCATGAATCAGATGCGTTCACTTAACTGCTACCCGCGGTTGATGAAATCGGAAAACGAGCGCTTCACTCTGTCAAACATATCTCGCGCTTCCTCTTGTGTCCGGTGAAAAGTATCCTTGATACGCCTTTTGACGCCTTTGAAAGGGCCGTTCTCCTCGTCCGTGTCATCCGTGTCATAATCGTTCTCCACATCTTCCATCGTCGCGCCGGCAAACATTCCTTCTGTTCGCTTCACCGTGCCGCCCATCGCGCCGATATGGATGGTGCCGACAGGACGTGACGATCTACTCAAAAGAGTGATGATCCAGGTCGGTTCGCCGCGCTCATCGGTACGCAAGGCATAATCGACGGTCGCGAAATTGGCATGTGACAGGTCCGCTGTGTGGGTCGCCACTTCGTACGCCCCGTTCGAATCCAGGTTCAAACGGGAGGTGTCGATCGTTGCGCCTTCGGTGGAACCCGCAACTGAGCGACCCGGGCGATGCTCGGAATCAATCTTTCCATCGGCGACTTCCAGTTCACGCACGCCACGACCGTCGGGGTCTTCTAAAATAATTTTCCATTTTCGCGGCTGTGGATCGCCTCTCACTCCGGTAATCGACACGACGTGATTTAGCGCGCCGCGTCCCAATTCAGAGCCGACTACGCGTAACGCTTCATAAGCGGTCGCGTTCTCCTGCTGCGCCAGCGCAGGCGCGACGAAAAGCAAAACAACGGCAAAAGACCTCAACATAACGCAAAATTGAACTACGGTTTTAGCGCGTGTCCATCGGCTTTTCACACATTCCCTAGCGTTCGGAGTTGAATGAACCCGTGAATCTGCTCAGATTTCCAGAGCGGTTAATGAAGAAACAGACAGTCGAGTTTAGCAGTCATACAGCCAACCTGGCCTTGATGCGCAACTGCGTGCGCAAATTTCTTAACAGTTATCCGTTCTCCGAAAGGGAACGCCTGCTGATGGTGCTCGGCGTGGATGAAGCATGCACCAACGTTATTCGCTACGCTTACCGTCTACGTGACGATCAATTTATCTCGTTGCATTTGGAAGGCCTGCGCAAGTGCGTGCGCCTGCGGGTGCGCGACTATGGCGAACAGGTTTTGCCCAACCAAATGAAAGGTCGCTCTCACGATATGATCAAACCGGGTGGGCTTGGATTATTTCTTATTCGTAACGCCTTTGATGAAGTCGATTATGTTCACAAACGCCGTGGCACGGAGCTCGTACTGACGAAAAATCTGGGAAGCTAGTTTGTCTTAAGCCCGTTCGGTCGCTCAATGAAACCACCGGAACCAGACGCCGCTTTTGAAATTTCGCTGCGACCGCCGGCGTTCAGCGAGTTCACAGGCCAGGTGAAAGTGTGCGAGCGGCTTGAGTTGATGGTTGAAGCGGCAAAGAAGCGCGGTGACGTGCTCGAACACATTTTGCTAAGCGGTCCATCCGGTCTCGGCAAGACCACGCTGGCTTATATCATCGCGAACGCGATGAACGTGAACATCAAAAACACCAGTGGCCCCGTCATTGAGAAGGCCGGTGAGCTGGCGGGTCTTTTAACTAGCCTCGAAAAAGGCGACGTGCTTTTCATCGACGAGATCCATCGGCTCCAACCGACTATCGAAGAATATCTTTATCCGGCGATGGAAGATTACCGGCTCGACATCATCATCGACCAAGGACCGCAAGCGCGCAGTCTCCGTTTGAATCTGCCGAAATTCACATTGGTCGGCGCGACCACGCGCGCGGGAATGGTGAGCGCGCCGCTCCGGTCGCGTTTCGGAATGACCGCCCGCCTCGATTATTATCATGCTGAGCAAATGCAGAAAATCATCACGCGCAGCGCCCGCTTGCTTGGCGTGGAGATTGATTCAGCGGGCGCAGCCGAGCTCGCCACGCGCACCCGCGGTACGCCGCGCACGGCAAACAATCTTTTGCGCTGGGTGCGCGACTACGTGCAGGTGAAAGCCCAGGGAAAAATCACCGCAGATCTGGCTGACCGCGCGCTTGCCATGCTTGAGATCGATCGCGACGGATTCGATCAATGGGACAAGCGGATCATTGAAACGTTAATTCACAAATTTAACGGTGGCCCGGTCGGTTTGAACTCGCTCGCGGTCGCAATCGGCGAAGAAGCCGGCACTATCGAAGAAGTGAACGAGCCGTACCTGATCATGGAAGGTTACATCAAACGCACGTCTCAAGGCCGAGTCGCTACCGCGAACGCTTATCGCAAGCTCGGCCTTAAACCACCCGCCAGCGCGCAAGCGGAGCTATTGTAGGCCGTTTCTGTGAAACGGCATGGCGTCTGCCACAGACGCCCTACAATTCGGCGTTGGACGTTGAGCGTTGGACGTTGGACGTTTCAACGAATGCAGCTAACCAGCGATCTCTTTCCCCAGACTTCGAAAGTTTTCACTGTCGGCGAGCTAACCCGGCAAATTCGCGGCACACTCGAGACAAAATTTCGTGCAGTGTGGGTCCAGGGCGAAATCTCGAATTACAAACTGCATCCGAGCGGCCACCAATATTTTACACTTAAAGATCAGCGCGCCCAAATCGCGTGCGTGATCTGGCGCGACACCGTCTCACCGGCACGACAGCCTCTTGTCGATGGGAGCCAGGTACAGGTTTACGGCACCGTCACGGTTTTCGAAGCGCGCGGACAATACCAGCTGAATGTCCAGATCCTTCAGCCGCGCGGAGTCGGCCTGCTCCAGGCGAAATTCGAAGCGCTCAAACGCAAACTCGAAGCCGAAGGATTATTCGCAGCGGAACGCAAACGGCCATTGCCAAAATTTCCGCGGCGCATTGGAATCATCACCTCGCCAACCGGCGCGGCGATTCGCGATATGATGAACGTGCTACGCCGTCGCGCGCCGTGGTTGCAGATTCTGATCAACCCCGTCCGCGTCCAAGGGACCGGAGCCGCACAAGAGATCGCTGTTGCCATCCGCGAGCTCGCCTTGCCTAACGAGGCGTTTGCGCCGCTCGATCTAATCGTGGTCACCCGCGGCGGCGGGAGCATCGAAGACTTATGGGAATTCAACGAAGAGATCGTGGCACGCGCAATATTTCATTCCGCGATCCCAATCGTCTCAGCAGTCGGCCACGAAATCGATTTCACCATCAGCGATTTCGTTGCTGATCTGCGCGCTCCTACGCCGAGCGCCGCGGCTGAATTGATCGTGCCCGACATTATCGATCTGCAACGGCGGATCGACGGTTGCACACGCGCGCTTTCGCGCCAGTTGCTCAACCGGGTCCGCGACGCCCAACAAGGTCTGGATCACGCGCGCGAGACTTTGCAGCGTTGCCTCGCGCACAAGCTCGACAGTTATAAACGCAACCTCGCCCACATCACGCGCGCGTTACAAGCACGCAGTCCCGCGCGTGAGCTCATGATGCGTCGCAATCGCTTCGCGGATTTGCATCGGCGCCTGGTTGCTTCTCCGGCGCGATTGCTGGAGAACGCGAGGCACCGTTTTGAGCGCATTGAAGGAATCCTGCGCGTGCTGGGTCCGGACGCGACCTTGCGACGCGGATACAGCATCACCATGAGCGAGCGCGGAAAAATTGTTCGTACCATCGCAGCAGTCCGGCCAAAAATGAAAATTCGCACCCGAGTCAGCGACGGCGAATTTAGCTCGGAAATACCGTAGAGCCACGGAACCGATCACACCTTCCTTAGCATCGAGTTAATAGTGGGCTCCGAGTCCGGGCTGCTCGCTTGATCCCGGGGTAAACACTGGTTTGCCGTACACCGGTGTTTCAGGCAGCCCTCTTTGTTCAGTGTGCGTGTTGGTATCAACCACCGTCTCCGAATAAGGAGTATTTGCAGCGCAACCGCAAAACAGTCCCGCCAGAAGTAAACCGAGTAGCAGGCGAACTTTCATCGTTTGATTCCTCATTATTGCATAGTTTAGCCTGACACGATAATCAAGCGAAGCACTTTGAAGCGCACGTGCAGCTTCTTCAGCCAAGCTTGGCCTTGCGTCAGCGCTTCGCTTGCGAGAATCGACCTTTGAAAAAAACGCGGCTAGGACTAGCTGCCAGCTAACGAATTACTTCTGTAGCTTAAACGCCAGCGTCGCCAGTGGGGGTAGATGAATGAGGATTGAATGTTGTCGACCCATCCAGGGAACGTCCTGGGTCTGCATACCGCCGAAATTTCCGACATTGCTGCCGCCGTACGTTTCGGCGTCTGAGTTGATAAGCTCACGGTAGAAACCGGACTCGGGGACACCTAGTCGATAATCGTAGCGTACCACTGGCGTTGCATTCACGACAAACACCACCACATCGCCTTCGCGCGATTTTCTCAGGAATGACACAACGCTGTTGTCGGCGTCGTGAAGGTCGATCCAGTCAAATCCTTCGTAGGTATCGTCGAGCTGCCAAAGTGCCGGTTCACTCTTGTAAATATAGTTCAGATGTTGCACCAG
>JAALOD010000015.1:31109-39997 GCA_013372845.1 Candidatus Udaeobacter sp. | reverse complement strand
TTGATTTAATGCGAATATCAAAAAAGATGGACGGCTATTCCTGCTAGCATTGCGGTACCAATATGAAACGCGTTTCAATAACGAATTGCTTCTTTGCGATCGTGCTATTTAATGCGGGGGCGCTGGCGGCGGCTCCAGGGCAATCACCTCCGGCGAGGGTTTCCAGCGAACGAAACCCACATCATCTGGCAAACATGGAAACACAGACAGTCAGACTCGCGATTCACGGCGGTGCCGGGACTATCGAGCGAAGCAAGATGACGCCGGAACGCGAGCGCGAATATCGCGCCGGACTGGAACGCGCGCTTACAGCTGGTTACGAAATCCTTAAGCGCGGCGGCTCAAGTCTTGACGCAACGGAGGCCGCGGTGCGCGTGCTCGAAGACGATCCGAATTTTAACGCCGGCAAAGGCTCAGTCTTTACAAGCGCCGGGACGAACGAAATGGATGCGGCGATCATGGATGGGAAAACGCTCGCTGCCGGCGCGGTTGCTTCATTGAAGCACATCAAAAATCCCATCAGCCTTGCCCGGCTGGTCATGGAAAAATCCGGACATGTCATGATGGATAGTGAGGGCGCAGAATTGTTCGCGAAGGAAAACGGGATCGAACTGGTGGATCAGAAATATTTTTTCACCCAGGAGCGTTGGGATGCTTTGCAGAAAATTAAGGCTGCTGAAAAGAGTCGCACCAGCGGTGGCGGGAAAAAGTTTTTGATTACCGACCAAGATCGACATGGCACGGTCGGCGCAGTAGCGCTGGATCAAAACGGGAATCTCGCTGCAGCGACTTCGACCGGCGGCACGACAAACAAGCGACCGGGGCGCGTTGGCGATTCGCCGGTCATCGGCGCCGGCACTTACGCGAACAACGCCACATGCGCCGTTTCAGCGACCGGCGACGGCGAATATTTTATCCGCGCAACGGTTGCGCGTGATGTTTCAGCGTTGATGGAATATCGAGGGATGTCTCTCAAGGAGGCTGCACGGGCTGCTTTGGACAAGGTCGCCAAACTTGGCGGCACCGGTGGACTGATCGCAATCGATCACGAGGGCAACATGACGTTGCCATTTAACACAGCAGGAATGTACCGTGGCTACGCCGATCCAAACGGGAATTTTGTTGTCGAGATTTACAAATAATTTCGTGACTCGTTGAAGCGGGAAAAAGAATTGTCATTCTGAGCGAAGCGAAAAATCTCTGATTAGTTGTTCGGCTACTTTATAGCGGCAATCAGAGATGTTTCGCTCCGCTCAACATGACAGAATAAGCTTGCCGGCTGAACGCTTCAACGCCTTAACGCACTCTCATGCTTCCGCCGTTTTCCGTCGTGATTCCCTGTTTCAATGAAGCGGGGCGTATTGGAGAAACGCTTCGCCTCACACTCGAGTATCTCACGACCAATGCGCCGGAGAGTGAATTGATCGTGGTGAACGACGGGTCAACGGATGCGACTGGGGCAATTGCGCGTGAAAGATTGAAAGATGCCGGGATCGAAACGCGTTTGCTCGAGAATTTTCCAAATCGCGGCAAAGGCGCCGCGGTTCGTTCCGGATTGCTCACCGCGCGGAAACCGATCGGCCTCTTTTTCGATGCGGATCTTTCCACACCGCTGGGGGAGACGCCGAAATTGATCGAGCCAGTTGCAAATGGCGAGGTCGACATTGCATTGGGGTCTCGCGCTCTGGATCGCGGATTGATTGGCATTCATCAACCCTGGCGACGCGAGCAGGCGGGTCGCGTGTTCAACTTGCTCGTGCGCCTCGCGACCGGTCTACCGTTTTGGGACACTCAGTGCGGGTTTAAGGCGTTTTGTCTCGACGTCTGCCGCCCGATTCTGGAGGCCGCGCGCCTCGATGGATTCGCCTTCGATGTCGAACTGCTTTATCTCGCGCAGCACGCCGGGTTGCGAATTCGTGAAATTCCTGTGCGCTGGAATCACGCTGAGGGTAGCAAAGTTCAGTTTTTCAAGGATAGCTTGCGAATGTTGCGCGAAGTGATTGCGCTGAGGAAAAACGCCAACACGGTGTCATCCTGAACGAAGTGAAGGACCTCCCGCAAGCTGTTCGATTACGCTAGTTGGCTTGTGTGCTCCAACTCCGTTGGTGAGGTCCCTCGCCGTCTCCGCGGCGCAGATGACAAGCCGCCACGCTTTTCTTTCTAGCCGGGCTGTCTAAATTGAATCTGCACGTCTCGCGGTTTTGTTTTCATGCAGACATTTCAATTTCATCCTGCGGTTACACGGTGGTTCGAGCAGACATTCGGATCGCCGACAGAACCGCAACTGCACGGCTGGCCGGCAATTCAATCCGGCCGGCACGTGCTGATTTCTGCGCCGACGGGCTCGGGGAAAACGCTAGCGGCGTTCCTTGCTTCCCTGGATGCGTTGTTCCGAGAAGGTGGACGGATTGATTTGCCCGATGAAACGCAGGTCGTTTACGTCTCGCCCCTCAAAGCGTTGAGCAACGATATCCGGAAAAACCTGCAAGAACCGCTCGCTGGAATTCGCGCATTGCTGCGTGAAACCGAAGGCCACGACATCGATGTGCGCGCAGAAGTTCGCACTGGCGATACAACTGCCGCGCAGCGTCAGGCGCTGATCAAAAAACCGCCGCACATTCTCGTGACCACGCCGGAATCTTTGTATCTCCTGCTCACTTCCGAATCGGGCCGCGACATGTTGCGCAACGTCCGAACGCTCATCATGGACGAGATTCACGCTGTTGTGGACGACCGGCGTGGCGCACACCTCGCCCTCAGTGTCGAGCGGTTAGCCGCATTAACGAAATCGGCCTCAGGCGGATCGCTTCAGCGAATCGGTTTGTCTGCAACACAAAAACCAATCGAAGAAGTGGCGCGTTTTTTGGTCGGCGCGCATGCTGTGGACGAGGCTGGCAATGCGGATTGCGAAATCATCGATATCGGTCATCGGCGCGAACTGGATCTGGCGATTGAACTTCCGAAGTCGCCGCTTGAAGCGGTTATGTCGAATGAAGTTTGGGAGGAAATCTATCATCGCCTCGCGGAGTTGATCCAGGCGCACAGGACCACACTCGTGTTTGTGAACACGCGCCGAATGGCCGAACGCGTGACGCATCATCTCAGCGAACTGCTCGGTTCAGACGCTGTGACATCCCATCACGGAAGTCTTTCCGCCAAGCTGCGCCTGGATGCGGAAGAGCGATTGAAGCGAGGCGAACTGAAAGCGCTCGTTGCTACTGCTTCGCTGGAGCTGGGCATTGATATCGGTTCAGTGGATCTCGTTTGCCAGCTCAGCACGACGCGATCCATTGCCAGCCTTTTACAGCGCGTTGGCCGGGCTGAACACAAGCGTGGCGGTTTGCCCAAGGGCCGCATCTTCCCGTTGAGCCGCGATGAGCTGGTCGAATGTGCTGCGTTACTCCGTTGTGTCCGTCGCGGCGAGCTTGATCGCCTGACCATTCCTGAAAAGCCGCTGGATGTCCTGGCCCAGCAAATTGTCGCCGCGGCGTCCGCTGAAGATTGGGATGAAAATGAGTTCTTCGACCTTGTCCGTTCGTCCTGGCCGTACCGCAATCTCACTCGCAAAGAATTCGACAGCGTGGTGGAAATGCTCGCTGAAGGTTTTAGCACTAAGCGCGGCCGGCGCTCAGCGTTGATTCATCACGATGGAGTCAATCATCGTTTGCGTGGGCGGCGCGGTGCACGGCTCGTTGCTCTTACGTCCGGGGGCGCGATTCCCGACAACGCCGACTATCGCGTGATTCTCGACCCGTCGGAAACTTTCGTTGGCACAGTGAACGAGGATTTCGCGGTGGAAAGTTTGGCCGGCGATATTTTTCAGCTCGGCAATGCTTCGTGGCGAATTCTGCGAATCAACTCTGGTGTCGTTCGTGTCGAAGACGCAAAAGGCCAGCCACCGGGAATTCCATTCTGGCTGGGCGAAGCTCCGGCGCGCACATCGGAGTTGTCGCAGGCTGTATCCGATTTTCGGATGGAAATCGAAACGAGACTCGCTGATGGGCAAAATCCCAGTCAATGGCTCGCCCAGGAAATGCAGTTACCAGCTGAGGCTGCTGGACAGTTAGGCGACTATTTCTCCGACGCTTACCGTTCGCTTGGCGCAATTCCTTCACAGCAAACGCTGGTGATGGAACGCTTCTTCGATGAATCGGGCGGGATGCAGCTTGTCCTTCACTCGCCATTCGGCAATCGGATCAATCGCGCCTGGGGACTCGCCTTGCGAAAGCGTTTTTGTCGCTCGTTCAATTTCGAACTCCAGGCGGCAGCGACAGACGACACCATTGTGATTTCGCTCGGCACACAGCATTCGTTTCCGCTCGAAGAAGTTTTTCGTTATTTGAATTCCAAGACAGTTCGCGACCTGCTCGTTCAAGCATTGCTCGACGCGCCGATGTTCACCATTCGCTGGCGCTGGAACGCGACGCGTTCGCTTGCGGTGCCTCGGTTTCGTGGTGGCGCAAAAATCGCCGCGCCACTGCAGCGCATGGAGTCGGAAAATCTTTTAGCGGCAGTTTTCCCCGATCAGCTCGCCTGTCTGGAACATATCGTGGGTGATCGCGAAATTCCGGATCATCCGCTAGTGAAGCAGACAATCGACGATTGTTTGACGGAAGCGATGGACGTCGAGGGTTTGGAAGAAGTGTTGCGCAAGATCGAACACGGCCAGATCCGCTGTATTGCACGCGACTTGCCGGAGCCGTCACCGCTTGCGTCTGAGATTCTCAACGCGCGGCCCTATGCCTTTCTGGATAATGCACCTCTGGAGGAACGACGCACCCAGGCGGTGTACACCCGTCGCGCCTCCGAGCGCAACGGCAGCGATGGCTTAGGGGTGCTCGATGCGGCAGCGATTGAGAAAGTTCAAAAGGAAGCATGGCCCGAAGCAACGAATGCGGATGAACTGCACGATGCATTAATGCTGCTCGGCGTGATGACGCCGGAAGAAGTGCAGCGAACGTCGGACGGCGAGAATGCAGAGCAATTCTTGTCGATACTCACAGCTGAAAACCGAGCGACACGACTGATTCTTGCCGCACAAACTCCCGATGACCGCGAGGTTTTGGAGTGCGGCGCGACTGCGTCGCTTTCAAACGGCGAGGAGGTGCCCGAAAAGCGCCACAGTAATGGCGAGTCCTCCCATTGTCGCGGGACTGACGCCACCGGGAGGTTCTGGATCGCAGCCGAGGGGTTACCAATGATCCACGCGGTTTACCTCAATGCGAGCGTTGAACCTGAATTGATTGTTCCCGACTCAGGGCGCGGAAAAACCTGGGAACGCTCAATCGCAATTCGCGAAGTGGTTCGGGGGCGAATGGAAGTTTGCGGACCGATCACTGTTGGCGAGCTGTCAGACGTATTGGTATTGCCACGATCGGAAATCGACGCGGCATTACTGGCCCTCGAAGCGGAAGGATTTGTCCTTCGTGGCAAGTTTCGCCCGCAGGCGCCTGACCAGGAGTGGTGCGACCGCCGTTTACTGGCGCGAATTCATCGGCTCACGATCGATCGATTGCGCGCGGAAATTCAGCCGGTCTCTCCGCAGGATTTTTATCGCTTTCTCTTCGCATGGCAGCGCGCCGACCCGGAACACCGCGTCGAAGGCCCTGAAGGTTTGCAATCTGTTCTCGAGCAACTCGACGGCTGCGAGCTGCCGCTGGCCGCGTGGGAGTCCGCGGTTCTCGCCGCGCGTGTTGCCGACTACGATCCTGAATGGCTCGATCGTCTTTGTTTTTCGGGCCGGATCGGCTGGGCACGCTTGAGCGCGCCGCAAAATCCAAACACGCGGGCGAGCGCTCCGTTGCGAACCAGCCCCATCGCGCTTTATCAACGCGAGAACCTCCGGTATTGGCTGATGCTGACGCAGGCGGATTCGGAGATGGAACTCTCCGGTGCCGGCCGAACTCTGTTCGATACTCTTGCAAATGGCGGAGCGCTCTTCTTTACCGAACTGGTGCGTCGCAGCGGACTGCTGCCTTCTCAAGTTGAAGAAGCTTTGTCGCAACTTGCTGCACTTGGCCTGGTGACTTCGGATAGTTTCGATGGATTGCGAGCTCTTCTGGTGCCGTCAAATAGGCGTCCCACGTTTGGCCGTAACATCGGGAAACGGCGGCGCAAAGCTAATCTTGCCAGTATCGAGTTCGCAGGACGTTGGTCGCTGCTGAGAACCGACATTGCCTCGCCGACAACGGGAAATGGAGCAGAAAATTCCGCGCGCGACGGGGCCATCGAACAATTTGCACGGGTGTTGCTGCATCGGTATGGCGTGGTGTTTCGTCGCTTGCTCGAGCGCGAGAGCCTTCCAGTTACATGGTATGAGCTGGGGCGAATTTATCGCCGCTGGGAGGCGCGGGGCGAGATTCGCGGCGGCTATTTTGTGGGAGGAATCAGCGGCGAACAATTTGCCCTGCCTGAGGCCATTGGCTTGTTGCGTTCCATTCGCAAGGCGTCGCGAAATAGCGAGCTGATCGCGCTGAGCGCGGCGGATTCGCTGAACTTGCAAGGCATTCTGACACCAGGGCCGCGAATTCCGGCGCTGACTGCAAATCGGGTTTTATTTTTGGATGGATTGCCGATCGCGGCGCTCGAGGCAGGCGAGATTCGCAAATTCGCAGAGGCGCCGGTTTCTGATTTGCAAGTCGAGACGGCTCTTAAGGTCGGAAAACTGCGACCGTCGTTGCGGCCATATTACAAGTGACCTCATTGTCATCCTGAGCGGAGCGCAGCGAAGTCGAAGGATCCCGCGAAGCAACCGCGGAGTAATGCCACGGGATTCCTCGACTTCGCGCAGAATGACGGCCTGGCTGAGGGCCTATTTCTTCACGATCTCGGCGTTCTCGATCATGGCGATACCGCCACGCTCGGCGAGCTTGCCTTTCACGGTGATGTTTTTACCGCAGTACTCAGCGAGTTGCTCGTTGATTGGCTTGTGTTCGCCAACCACCAGATAGGCTTTGCCGTCACTTACAATACCGACTGGCCCACCGTTCCTGATGCACTTCGCCCCGCAGGACTGACCATGTTTTTCGCCGACCGCATTATGATCGACGTAGCACATCATATCGACTACTTCGCCGGTCACCTCCTTTGACGCGGCCGCGTCGCTGCCATGCTCATGTTCCTGCGCAATGGCCAGCGGAGCAGCTGTCAGTCCGACGACCAGTGTCGCGGCGACTGCGATCTTAAGAATCGCGTGTCTGTTTGTTGTTGAATTAAACATGGGGAAATGTCGGCTGCTCGCTGTGTTGGTCATGCAGTGACGCAGACAATCGTGTCTTGAGTTTGCCATGGCAGACAAGATTGTCTGCCTCACACGCTTTTTCCGATCAAATCGGCGAACTGATCGAAGAAGTAGGAAGCGTCATGCGGGCCGGGCGCGGCTTCGGGATGATATTGTACGCTGAAGATTTGCAGTTCCTTGTGCCGCATTCCTTCCACGGTGCCGTCGTTCAGATTTATGTGCGTCACTTCTACGTTGGACGGCAGCGACTCGGGATCGACCGCGAACCCGTGATTTTGCGCCGTGATCGCCACCTTGCCGCTGCTCAAATCTTTTACGGGCTGGTTCGCGCCGTGATGCCCAAATTTCAATTTGTAAGTCGATCCGCCGAACGCGAATCCAAGAATCTGATGGCCGAGACAAATTCCGAAAATCGGCTTTTTGCCCATCAGATCGCTCGTTGCTTTGTGCGCATAAGGCAGGGCTGCGGGATCTCCCGGTCCATTGGAAAGAAAAACGCCATCCGGATTGAGCGCGAGCACTTCCTTGGCAGTTGTGGTTGCTGGTACAACCGTGACGCGAAAACCTTTCTGCCGCAGAAGCCGCAGAATATTCTCTTTGATTCCATAATCGTAAGCGACGATGCGAAATCGGACCGGCGGAAGGCTGGGTTTGATTCCGCCGTTAGTGGACCTGATTGACCACGGCTCACTCAACTTGTCCTCGGGGTCCCATTGATAAATTTCGCGCGTTGAAACTTCGCGAACGTAATCCATGCCGATAACGCCCTTGCCTTTGATGGCCTCCTGCGTCGCTTCTTCCGGAGAAATCTCTTCCGTAGTCAGACAAGCCTTCATCGCGCCGCGGGTGCGCAGGTGCCGGGTCAATGCGCGAGTGTCAATTCCCTGCGCGCCGGGGATGTTCCATTTTTTCAAATATTGATCGAGCGACATTTCCGAGCGCCAGTTGCTTGGGATTTCGCTCAGCTCTTCGATGATAAAGCCGCTGACGTGCGGTGACCGGCTCTCCTGGTCGAGCGAGTTTGTGCCGTAATTGCCGATCAACGGATAAGTCATCGCCACGATCTGCCCGCGATAGGAAGGATCGGTCAACACTTCCTGGTAACCGGTCATGGCCGTGTTGAAACAAACCTCGCCGACGCGAGTACCGGTTGCGCCAAATGATTCGCCCTCGAAAAATCGACCGTCTTCGAGAGCTAACAGGGCGCGCATGTCACTGCGCACTTTGGATCGTGGAGCAGAATTTTCAAATGCGTTGAAGCGTTGAAGCCTTCAAGCGTTGAAGCAGTAAGGTCCAGCTTTAGCTCTTCAACGCTTCAACGAAAAACCCGGATCGAAATCTCGATCCGGGTTTTTGAAATGTTACCCCGCTGATGCCGTTTAGGCGGATCTCCCGTTCCCTTTTCGTAACGGGCGGATGACCGTCGCCGCAGCGTCTGACTTCCAATTAAGGCCTGCCATCTTCTCCGAGCGACTCAGCCTCCTTAGGTTAACCAAATATCGGTTCGGGAATCCCACCTGTAATCTCGAACATCGCAGGGTAAAGCTTCCATCCCTAAAACGTCCGGGGATTGATGAGAGCCGCTGGTTGAGAGTTGAGCGAAAAGCACTGGTTTTCTTCCCAACCCTCAACAAACGACTCTCACACT
>JAALOD010000015.1:27466-31009 GCA_013372845.1 Candidatus Udaeobacter sp. | reverse complement strand
GTTGAGCGAAAAGCACTGGTTTTCTTCCCAACCCTCAACAAACGACTCTCACACTATCAAAGAACTACTCGCGCAATTCTGCGCCGAGGTCGTTTCGCAATCGCTCGCGAATTTTCGCATGCGCTGCATTTACTTCCTCACTTGTCAGTGTGCGACTCCGATCGCGATATGTCAATCGATATGCCACGGACTTTTTGCCCACGCCGAATTTTTCTTCAGCGTCTTTTCCGACAACCCGGTCGAAAAAAGCGACTGCTTCTAAAAAGGTCGACCAGTCTTGCTGAATTGTTTTTAGAATATCTTCGTGGCTCAGCTCATCTGGAACGATCATCGCAATATCGCGAGTGACCGCAGGAAATTTTCCAAACTCCCGAAATGTCGCGCGAGATCCGAGTGCGATCGTCGGGAAATCCAGTGACGCTTCTGCAACAAAGACTCCGCCTGCTGCGTCGAGTTTGGAAGCAAGCGAATTCGACAGTTGCCCAGCGATACCAATTAATTGATTACTCGCGTAGATATCTAGGCGAAGCCCAAAGTTATCGTGTCGCTGGCCCCGGCTGAAAGATAAATTGG
Organism: Candidatus Udaeobacter sp.; assembly: GCA_013372845.1. Lineage (GTDB taxonomy): Bacteria > Verrucomicrobiota > Verrucomicrobiia > Chthoniobacterales > UBA10450 > Udaeobacter. The sequence goes on along the minus strand of JAALOD010000015.1, from coordinate 30,436 downwards.
GTCGCGTCAATCCGGCCATGCCTTTGAGGTCGTACAAATCGAATCGACGTTTTTCACTCCTCCAGTCGGCTTGGCTAGCAACATTTCCCCAAAGCAGAATGGCCACCCGTTTTTTTTCTATGGCCTTCGCAGATTCAAATACCTTGCCGATTTCAAAGATAGCTACGCGTTGTGCTCCAGCTCGGATATTTCGGTCAAGCACTGCCAGCAACCCCGCCAACAAAGTGGGGCGCAACGCGACAGCATCTTCGCTGAGCGGATTGCGTAATTCGATGGCGTTTTCGGCAAACGCGAATCGCTCTCGCGGAAGCAACTTTGAAGTCCGCACTTCATTAAGGCCAGCTGCAACCAGTCGTTGGCGCATTTGTAATTCCAAATCGTGCGCGCGGTCAGCCGCGCTCGAAGGCGTGAACCGGCTGCGGTCCGTTCCCGGAATTCTCTCAGCGCCATACGCTCGCACGACTTCTTCAATAAGATCGACATCGCGCTGCAAATCGCGCCGGTAGCTTGGGATTTTCCATTTCGTTATTTCGGCCGCGCTGATTTTCTTCAAACCGAATCTGGTTAGAACTTCATCGACCGTTTTCGGTTTGATCGCGATCCCAACAACGCGATCGCATTTGTCGTAGCGCAATGAAACATCGGCAGGGTTTGCCGGCAGCTTGCCGGCGATATTGATTTCCTTTGCCGGAATTCCGCCCGCGATCTCTTGAATCAATTCGGTGGCCCGCTGCGATGCACGGAGCACCATATCAGAATCGACGCCGCGCTCGAATCGGTAACTGGCGTCGCTCGGTAGATTCAATTCGCGCGCGGTCTGACGAATACTCGCCGGCAGGAAATAAGCTGCCTCAAGTAAAATATTCTTGGTCGAATCAGTCACGCCGGTTTCTTCACCGCCCATTACGCCGCCGATTCCAACGGCGCGCTCTTGATCGGCGACGACACAATTGCCCGACTTGAGCGAATAAGTCTTTCCATCGAGCGCGAGAAATTTCTCGCCATCGCGTGCCAGGCGCACGTTGATACCGCCCTTCAATTTATCGGCGTCGAACGCATGCGTCGGTTGGCCGAGCTCGAGCATTACAAAATTGGAGATGTCGACGATGTTGTTGATGGAGCGAATGCCGACGCTCTCGATCTTGGCACGCAGCCACTGCGGACTCGGTCCCACCGTAACATTGTCGATTTTGCGCGCGGAGAAGAACGGACATTCGCGCGTTGACGCGATGTTCACGCCGGTCTTGTTGACGGGAATTTTCGATTCGCGCGGCGTTGACTTAGTTTTTTTTCCAGTGAGCGCCGCAATTTCGCGGGCCAGACCAAAATGGCTCAGCAGATCACCACGGTTTGGCGTGATCTCGACGTCAAGAATCGTGTCAGCTGGGAAAAGATCGGCGATGGGCGCACCAACCTTTGCATCAGGCGACAGAATCAAGAGGCCGGAAGCGTCTTCTCCCAGGCTGAGCTCGATTGGGCTGCAAAGCATTCCTGCGGATTCGACGCCGCGCAGTTTGCTTTCACGAATCTCCAGTCCGTTCGGCAGCTTGGCGCCCGGCAACGCGAGCGGAACTTTATCGCCGACTTTGTAATTGGTCGCGCCGCAAACGATCTGGCGTTTCGTGCCGCTGCCATCATCAACTTCACAGACGCTAAGACGATCCGCTTTGGGATGGCGAGATGACGCAGTAATCTGCGCGACGATCACTCTGCCGACATTCGCGCCGCGGGTTTCGATGTTTTCCGTTTCAACGCCGGCGCGAGTGAGTAAATCAGCGATCTCTTCCGGTCTTTCTGGAAGATCGACAAATTCGCGTAACCAATTGACGGAAAATTTCATGCGAACTGGCGGAGAAACCGCAGATCGTTTTGCGCGAACAGGCGGATGTCAGGGATGTCGAACAGAATCATCGCGAGGCGGTCCATTCCGAGACCGAACGCGTAGCCGCTCCACTTTTCGGGATCGTAAGCTTTGTCACCACGCGCTTTGTTGACCTGCTCGAAAACCGCGGGATGTACCACGCCCGAGCCGGCGACCTCGATCCAGCGCTCGCCACCCTTGAGCGCTTTCGATTTCACATAAACCTCAAGACTCGGCTCGGTGAACGGGAAGAAGTGCGGACGAAATTGAACTTCTGTTCCCAAACCGAAAAGTTCGCGCATGAAAAACTCGAGAGCGCCTTTCAAGTCGGCAACGCTTACGTTTTCATCAACATAAAGTCCTTCGATCTGGTGAAACTGTGGGCTGTGCGTAGCGTCGAGTTCATCACGACGATAAGCAGCACCGGGAGCAATCACGCGAATCGGCGGCGGCGCGGCTTGCATCGTTCGAATTTGTACGGTGGAAGTGTGCGTTCGCAGCAAACGTGCGTCCGGTAAATAAAATGTGTCCTGCTCGTTTCGCGCCGGGTGTTCGGGCGGCGTGTTGAGCGCGTCGAAACAATGCCGTTCGTCCTCAATGTCCGGTCCGTCCGCGAGAGCGAAACCCATTCGCCGAAAAATTTCGATAGAACGTTCCCACATCTGCGTGAGCGGGTGCAGCGCGCCGATTTCGTGCGGTGTTCCTGGCAGCGAGATGTCGATCTTGGCGAGCGCGCTCGATTCTTTCTCTGAGCGGAATTGTGCGTTGCGCGTTTCGATCGCGGCGGTGACGGCGTCGCGAACCTCGTTGAGTAGTCTGCCTATGACTGGCTTCTCTGCTTTAGCGAGCGTTTTCATCTGCTCGCCCCAGGCAGATACACTGCCGTTTTTGCCGAGATATTTTACGCGCGCCACCTCAAGCGCCTGTTCGTCAAGCGCTGCTTCGATTTCGCGCAGGGCATCGTTACGGAGCTGTTCGAGTGGGTGCATGAAACGTTGAAGCGTTAAAGAGTTTAAGCGTTGAAGCGAATCCGCTGCAACGCGTCACGCTTCATCTTCAACGGCAAGATCACGCCGCCTTTTTGTTTTTCTTTTCCAGCGCGCTTTTTG
>JAALOD010000015.1:9086-27366 GCA_013372845.1 Candidatus Udaeobacter sp. | reverse complement strand
CTTCAACGGCAAGATCACGCCGCCTTTTTGTTTTTCTTTTCCAGCGCGCTTTTTGCCTGATCGACGATCGATTTGAATGCGATCTCATCGTTGACCGCAAGATCTGCGAGAATTTTTCGGTCGAGGCCGATGCCTGCGGCTTTTAATCCTTCCGCAAAGCGGCTGTAGGTCATTCCATTTGCGCGAGCGGCGGCGTTCAGGCGTTGAATCCAGAGATAGCGAAACGTGCGTTTACGCGTCTTACGGTCGCGATAGGCCCAATATTGGCCTTTCATGATCGCGTCCTTCGCGTAGCGGAAAAGTTTCGAACGGCGTCCGCGGTAGCCTTTGGCCTTTTTTAAGATTCGTTTGCGTCGCGCCCGGCTTGCCGGGGCGTTAGTAGCTCTTGGCATGGTTGTTTCCCCAAATCGCTTCGGGGCTCTTCGTTCAGCGAGCTGTTTGTTCCATTATCGATCTTCGCGACCTCACTCGCCGATGCGGTCCCGTTGAACGGAACCAGGTGCGCAGATCGTCACGACGCGGCAGCGCCGGGCGACGAACAATAAGTAGCGAGTCGAGATTGACAACTGCTTTCTGCAGGGGCGGACGTTCAAGCGTTGAACTGTTGAGGCGCTACAGCGGATCGATTCCGTCACGCTTTCAACCTTTAACGCTTCAATGTTTTAGTGCTAGATTCCGCCGCCATGCACTGGCTTGTGCGTCATCGTTTCCTGGTCCTCGCTTTCATCTGCTTTTTTTGGACCGGCGTGATCGTGCTCGGTCATTTTTTCCCAGATGTCCCATTTATTTCGGCGGCGTGGCGCGGCGAACAAAGCTTTGAAGATTTGCTTCGACGCGAAGGCCGGAAGACGCCTGCACCATCCGATTTTGTTTTTCTCGGGATTGACCAAAGCACATTGCAATTGCCACCGCTGACCGCTGAAGAGATTGCGAGCAACCGCGCGTTTCAGCTTATGACGGAAAAGCCGTTCCCGTGGTCACGCGAAGTGTGGGCGCTTTTGCTCGATCGGTTGTTCGGGGCGGGCGCGCGCCTGGTGACGTTCGACATGATCTTTAGTCCGCCCAACGACGGTGATCCAGCCTTTCATGCCGCGCTTGATCGTTACCGTGATAACGTCGTGCTCGGCGCAAATTTCGACATGGCGAATGCAGCTCAAGCCGTCACGCCGAATAATACGCTGATTCCACCGCCGCAATTGCAGGATGATCGCGTCGGGTTTGTAAATTTCTGGGCCGACCCCATCGACGGAAAAATCCGGGCTGTGACTTATCGCGTGACTGATCGGCAACTCGCCGATTTACCGCCCGACCCGACTGAAGAAGTCTATCAATCTCTTTCGGCACGCGCACTCGCTAAGATCGGTCACGCGAATGATGTGCCGCAGGATTTTCGCGGCCATATGATTCGTTTCACGTCGCCGGACGCGTTTGCGCCGCGCCCGCTTTACGAAGTTTTCGATCCAAAGTTTTGGCATTCCAATTACGCGGACGGCGCGTTTTTTAAGGATAAGATTGTAATGGTGGGATCATCGGCGCAGGTGGAGCACGACACCGTCGTTACGCCGATGAGCCCGATGACATTAGGCGCGGCGCTTCATTTGCAGGCAATGGCTGCGGCGATGAATCACGAATTTTTGCGACCCACACCGGCTAAAGCCGGCCTCGCGCTGGTCGGCGCGGCAGGGCTGGTGGCGTGGTTGCTGGTCGCCTTTTTGCGCCGGCCATTGCTTTGCCTCGGTACGCTGATTCTGATTACGGCCGCATATCTCGGCACGGCACGATTGTGTTACGATGGAACAGGACTTCTGCTTCTCACGGTTCCGGTGCTCTCGGGCTTTGTGTTGAGCGGATCATTTTCGCTTGGTTTTGAGTATGCTCTCGAGCGGCTCGAGAAATTGCGCACTCGGCGCACCCTGGAACGCTACGTCTCGAAAAATTTGGTCAGAGAAGTCCTCGAAAATCCGCACAGCTACTATAGCTCGCTTCGCGGTGCACGTGTTCCGGTCACCGTGCTGTTTTCGGATCTGATCGGGTTCACCACGTTGTCCGAGAAGGGCGAGCCCGAAGCGTTAGTTGCACAACTTAATGAATATCTCAGCCGCATGACTTCGGTTGTTTTCAGCAACGGTGGCACGCTGGATAAATTCATTGGAGACGGAATCATGGCGGTATGGGGAAATGTGCGCAGTTTTGGCATCGCAGAGGACGCGAAAAATTGTGCGCGCGCGGCGCTGGGAATGCGGCGTGAGCTACGAAAGCTCAATCAAAAATGGCGCGAAGAGGGTCGTATGGGGTTTGGCATGGGTATTGGTATCAATCACGGTGAAGTAATCGTTGGTAATATTGGTTCGCACGAGCGCATGGATCCCACAGTCATTGGCGACTCGGCGAATCTCGCGTCGCGGATCGAAGGCCTTACGCGAATTTATGGCCTCGATATTCTTGTGGGCGCCACGGTCGCCGAGCTGGTGCGAGACGAAGTTTATCTTCGCTCGGTCGCCCGGGTGCAGGTGAAAGGCAAAACCAAACCGGTGGATGTTTTTACTTTCATTGGCGCTCGAAACGAAGAGATCGATTCAGAATTCCTGAAGTGGCTGGAGACGTACGAAGAGGGATTGGAGAAATTCCGGACCCGCGATTTTACCGAGGCCAAGATTCTGTTTTCGCGGTTCCTGGAATTTTATCCGGACGATCTGCTGGCAAAAATGTACCTGGATCGCGCGCTTGAATACGAACAAACCCCTCCGGATGAAGCGTGGGGGGCGGTAGAGGTGTTTGAAAAGAAATGACAGTCGCTTAGCGATCGTCATCCCGGGCGTAGCCCGTTCGACTCGCTCCGCTCGCTGAGGGTAAACTCCGCAGGGTCGAGGGATCCCGCGGCGAAGCTGTGGTAATTCAACGGGATTCCTCGACTGCGCTCGGAATGACGCGCCGCGTTTGATTCTTATCCGTCAAATCCGCGTAATCCGTGGTTTCCTTTTCCATCGGGGCGGCGTAAAGAATCCGCGTGAAGGAAGCGCCGAAGAGTTTTCATTTCCTTGGGATTTGCGGCACGGCCATGGCCTCAGTGGCGGCAGCGCTAAAGGAGCGCGGATTCAAAGTCACCGGGTCGGACGAAAATGTTTATCCGCCGATGTCGACCTTTCTTCAGGAGAAGGGCATCTCGTCAAAAGAGGGGTATGGCGCGGAAAACATCCCAGCCGACGCGGATGTGGTGGTGATCGGGAACGCAATGAAGCGCGGCAATCCGGAAGTGGAAGCCGTGCTGAACAGGAAGCTCCTTTATCTTTCCTTACCGGAGGTGTTGAAGAATTATTTTTTGCGCGGCCGTCATAATCTTGTTGTGACCGGAACGCACGGTAAAACAACGACAACGGCGCTGCTCACCTGGATCATGGAAAAAGCCGGATGCAAACCCGGTTACGTCATCGGCGGACTTCCGAAAAATCTTGGCCAGGGCGCGCGTCTGAATGACTCGAAGTATTTCGTAATCGAAGGCGACGAGTATGATTCAGCCTTTTTCGACAAGCGCTCGAAATTTATTCATTACCTGCCGGAGCTGCTGATCATAAACAACATCGAGTTCGACCATGCGGATATCTTCAACAACCTCGATGAAATCAAGCTGAGCTTCCGGCGTTTGCTCAACATCGTTCCCCGGAATGGCATGGTGCTGGTCAACGGCGACGATCCAAATTGCGTCGAAGTGGCAAAAGATTGTCTTGCACAGATGATTGAGGTGGGGTTCTCAAAGAATTGCGCCCAACGAATCCGCGACGTCGCCTGTTCAGCTGAAGGTTCCAGGTTCAAGCTTGGAGATGAGACGTTCGAGATTCCCCTTGTGGGCGAATTCAATGTACACAACGCTGCAATGGCTGCGATGGCAGCGCGGTTTTATGATGTGCCGAAAGCAAAAATCGACAGCGCGTTCAAGAGTTTTGCCGGGATCGCGCGGCGACAGGAAGTCCGCGGGGAAGTGCGCGGCGTGAAAGTGATCGACGATTTTGGTCATCATCCTACCGCGATTGCGCAGACATTGGAAGCATTGCGCCATCGCTTTCGCGGAAATCGCCTCTGGGCTGTCTTCGAACCGCGCTCCAACACAACGCGGCGCGCGGTCTTTCAGCAGCAGCTTCCCGATGCGCTAAAGCTGGCCGATGGCGTTTTCATCGCGCAAGTCGCCAAGCTGGAACAGATCCCTGAAGAAGAGCGACTAAACCCTGAAAGAGTTGTTGCTGCGATTGCCAAGGCGGGCCGTCCTGCGTTTTATGAGCAGAACGCCGATGCGATCGTGGATCGAATCGTGCCGATGCTGCGGCCAAACGATGTCGTCGCGGTTTTCAGTAACGGCGGGTTTGATAATATCCACGAGAAGCTCCTCGCGCGTTTGAGATCGTGATTCGTAATTTGTGATTCGTTAAATCGGGAACGACGAATCACGATTCACGCATTTCGAATCACGGCTTCCGCGCAGCCGCACTCGTATGATCGTGCACAATGCGCCAGCCTTCCGGCAGGCGTTTAAGAATCAGCGTGAATCGGCCGTGCGGCTGGTCGTTTGCACGATTCAGCTTCCATCTCCCGGACGCCACCGCCGAATCAGATGATAACAGCCTGATTTCAAGGTCGGAGAACGTGAGCGTTCCCATCTTCGCGCGACTGGAATATTTTTTCCTGTAACGATCGCGCACGGTTTGCCAGCCGCGTCTGAGCGTGTCTTCCGAAATAAAGACAGTCGATGCCGAGCGGGCGTACCCGTTCATAAATCCATCAATATCGCCCCGGTTCCAATCATCCTGCTGTGCCTGAAGAACAGATCGAATCTGCGTAGGTGCATTTGCGGCTTCTTCGGGCGAGGCGGTGACGGTCGATGTGATCACGATGCAACAGATGATCGCGACCGCGCGCGAGAAACCCGCGGATCTGGGGAGCGCAGGCTGCCAGCCTGCAGGTCTCGGCCGCTTGCCAAGAAGGGGAATTCGCGTCACTCCTGATTGCGTGCGCAAAGAATGTTGGCGGCAGGATTGCCGGCAACTACAGGCTGGCGGCCTGTGCTCCCCAGAAACAGAACGCCAGATGGATGCGCTACCGGGAATCCGCGGCTGCGCGCAAATTGATGGCGTTACTCTCGTTTGCAATGATGGCAATCTCTTATAAGCTCCTCCCCGCTGCGTCCAGCTTCAGGATCGTCTCAACCGAGGGAAATATTTTGACGGGTCTCATAAATGCACTAGCGTCGCCCATCCATCCAAATAAGGCTGTGCACCGCTTTTTCTGCATCGCGACGCTCGTGCTTGCCGGCGCGACCTCGGCCTCGGCTCAGACAAAGCTGGGGCGTCCCGAGTCATCCCCTCCTTCCCAGATAGGGAACGCCCCGCCCGCAGAGGCGCCGGCTTCTCCCCCTCCAAACGCGCCTGCCATGGTTCGGCTTCAATTCCCGAACAGCGATGTCGTCGATGTGTTGCATCTCTACGAGCAGCTCACCGGCAAGAAGCTGGTGATGGATAATTTCGTGCAGGGGAAGGTGAACATTTTCATCGCCAAAGATGTATCGCGCGAGGAAGCCATCAAGATCATCGAGATGAGTATGTCCCTGAACGGAATCTCTCTCGTTCCGGCCGGTCGCGACCTGGTGGATGTTGTGGGAGCGGGCCAAAATCCTCGGAAAGCGCCGGTGCCAATCGTTTCCGATCTTGCGGATATCCCGCCGGGAAACCCGGTGATCAGCTTTCTGTTCCGACTGCAGTATGCGGACCCCCAGGAACTTCAACAGGTGTTGATGGCATATTTTCAGGGAAGCTCGGGGACGATCAACATTCTCGCCTTGCCAAAAGCATCCGCTCTTCTGGTGACGCAGAACACGGACATCATCCGGCAACTGGCCAGCGTGATTAGCCAGGTAGATGTGGCGCCGGCGGAAGTGGTGAGTGAGTTTATCAAACTCGATCGTGCCGATGCAAGCAAGGTCTGCGATATGCTCAAGGACATTTTCGAGAAGGGCACCGAATCGCCCACTCAGCCGGGGGTACGCAGAGTGAACATGCCAGCGGCGGTTCCGCAACCGCAGCAAGTTGAAGGTGCCGGATTGGGCGTGCTGTCCGAGGAAGCGATAATCGTGGGAAAAATCAAGCTTACTCCCGACGTGCGCACGAACCGCATCCACGTGGTGACGCGGCCGATCAACATGCCCTTCATACGGGAATTGATCCATCAATTTGATGCCAACGTTGAGTTTGCAAAACCAGTCACTCGCTATTTGCAATACGTTTCCGCCGGTGACGTTCTGCCCGTGCTGGTTCAGGCGTTGACCGAGCCGGGCACAGAGGGCGCTGGCGCGGCGCCCGGTGGCGGGCTGCCTGGCGCGAGTCCGCAACCGCAACAACAACAACAACAACGAGGAGGCGCCGGCACTACCGGCGGAACAAACCCATATTCATCCCAATTCGGTGGCACGTCAGGCACGGGAGGCGGCAGCACGCTGAATATTTCGGAGGAACTCTCCACTCAACCGGTCAATACCACGCCGCAAGCCGTCACGATTGGAAACTCCAAGCTCATCGCCGATCAGCGCGCCAATTCCATCATCGTGCTCGGAAACCGTGAGGTTGTGGTGAAAGTGGAAAAGATTCTGGACGAGATGGACGTTAAGGCGCCACAAGTCGCGTTAAGCACAGTGATTGGCCAGTTGACGCTCTCCAATAACGAGGAATTCGGTGTCGATTACTTCGCAAAATACAACAGGCGATTCGTGGGCACATCCCGCAACAACACTGTATTTAGTGGCCAAGACAACCCGGCAATTCCGATCCCTAATCCCTCGGTGTCGCCTGCCGGCAACATTCTCGATCCCTCCAATCTCATCAATTTCAGCCAGATCATTCAGAACGTAGGCAACGGAACCAATATTTACGTGGCAGCGGGCAACGCTTTCGCAGCCATAGTACATTTGCTTGAATCTACGAATAAGTTCAAAATCCTTTCGCGTCCGACGGTTTTCACAAGCAACAATAAGAAAGCTATCATCGCGTCCGGGCAAGAGGTTCCCGTGCCAACGAGCACTTTGACGAATGCCACGACCACCCTCAACGTTGGCTCTATCCAATCGAGCATCGAGTACAAGAAGGTCGTCTTGCAGCTCGAGGTCGTGCCGCTCATTAACTCCGAGAGGGAAGTGTCACTCGATATTTTGCAAAAGATCGACAGTCTTGTACCGAACGGAAACGTGCTCATCAGCGGCAATTCGGTGCCAACAATCGACACGAAGTATCTCCGCACAAATGTTTCCGCGGGAAACGGAGCGACCATTATCCTGGGCGGATTGATCCAGGAACAGAAGCAGAAGCAGTACAGTGGCATTCCTTATATCTCGCGCATTCCCCTCATCGGCGCGGCATTCCGTGGCACGGCAACTAGCAAGCAGCGACAGGAGCTAATCATTCTTATGTGCCCGCAGGTGACGCTGACCAAGCTGGAGTCCTACAAGCTGCGTCAAAGGTGGGAGAACACTTACACGCATTTTGGTCCGGACCTGGATCAGAACGAGTGTCCAGATTGCCCCAAAACGCGAGACGGCAAACAGTTAACATTGCCACCACCCGATATTCCGGAACCGAAAGATATGAAGTAAACTCCACTGTGTTATGAAACGAATAGCCCTCGCACTGGTTCTTTGTCTTAGCGCCACCGTCGCTTTTGCCGATGAGTTCGACGTTGTCGATTATGATATTTTCCGTTCAGTCGATCCGCTGGCACAGCGTGACGAGTGGGGACTTGTTCATCAGGGCAAAGCTGTAAACGCCACCGACTTTGCGCCGCGCTACAAGTGGCGATGGTGTTACTATTTCAAGGCCAACGAACAACTCATTGTGCAACCGGGTTATGTCGGTTCCATGCAAACGAAGCTGCGTCGCCTGGGTTATTACTGCGGCCCCGTCAACGGTGTATTTACGCCAGAAGTGAGCGATGCCATTGCACGGCTTCAAAAAAATTATTCGATGCGCGTCACTGGTACACTCACTGTCCCCGTGCGACGCGCATTGCACATGCCTTAACAAGGCATGGAGGGCGGAGCTCCGCGACGCCTAACGACAGTCCTCCAAATACCGCCTGAGTGCTCGGGCTCACAGGAGTTCGCCCCTCCATTTGCCGTGCCGTTTCGTACATTGCTTTTCCCTCGCATCGGTCCAAACCTTACGGCGCGCCGTCGCTGTCATTACGCATTGTGCGTGAAAGACCTTGCGAAACGGCCTAAATGGGCTTCATTCGAACCCTTCCGGTTCTGCATTGTCGATTCTACTGAACGCCGCGCTGAATGAGTTCACCTGCTAATCAATCGCTGATTAATTTGCTGCTGGAAAGCGGTGTTCCTTCGACTGAAGAAGCAGCACAGCTGGCCGTAAACCTGAATGGCGGTTCGTGGGTGAGCCAGATGCTCGATTCCGGTAAAGTGGACGAGCAACGTTTCCTCACCGCAATCGGCAATTTCTTCCGCGTGCCGGTCATGTCTATTGATGCGAAAAAGATCGATCGCGCGACTTTATCAGTTTTGCCGAGCCGTTTTGTTTTTCAACATCACATTCTGCCTATCGAGGTGAAGGAAAATTCGGTCGTGCTGGCGACATACGATCTTTTCAATTCCATTGGCCGCCAGCTTGCGTCGCAGCTTTTGAAAAAGCCGGTTGAATGGGTGCTGGTGCCGCGCGCGCAAGTTCTGCGCGCGATGAAAACTCTCTACGGCGTCGGCGCGGAAACGTTCGACGAAATTCTCAAGACGAACCGTTCCTTTGAGGTGTTGCAGGACACTGACACCGCGATCGAGCTGAATGACGACGACCCCGAGGCGTCGGTGGTGAAATTTGTGAACCAGATCATTCGCGAAGCGATCTTTGAGCGCGCTACAGATATTCACGTAGAACCGATGGAAAACGATCTCCGGATTCGTTATCGAATCGACGGGATCTTGCACGAGGTCGCTGTGCCGCCGCAATTGCGAGTCCTGCAATCGGCCATTATCTCGCGCCTGAAAGTAATGTCGCACATGGACATCGCGGAGCGCCGTCTGCCTCAGGACGGGCGCATTAATTTGCAGTCGAACACTCAAAACATTGACGTCCGTGTTTCGACCATTCCGACGGTAAACGGCGAATCGATCAGTCTGCGATTGCTCATCCGTAGTGAACAGCAGTTCGGATTTGATCGCCTCGACCTCAGCCAAAAGCAGGAGAAAATTATTCGGCATCTGCTGGCGCAACCCAACGGGATCATTCTTCTCACCGGTCCGACCGGGTGCGGAAAATCGACGTCGCTTTACTGCTTCCTGAGCAGTATCAATTCAGTGCAGCGGCGCATTATTACAGTCGAGGAACCGGTGGAATATCGAATTCCCGGTGTCTCGCAAATCGATGTGAAACCAGAGATCGATCTGACCTTCGCCAAAGGTCTACGTCACATTTTGCGACAGGATCCCAACGTGGTGATGGTCGGCGAGATTCGTGATGTTGAAACTGCGGACATCGCAATCCGCGCGGCCATGACGGGTCACCTTGTTTTTAGCACGCTGCACACGAACGACGCTGTTGGAGGCATCACGCGTTTGCTCGATATGGATGTGGAACCGTTTCTGCTCTCATCGGTAGTCAAATCGTTTATCGCGCAGCGACTGGTACGCACGATTTGTCCTGACTGCGTGCAGTTGGTTGATTATCCTCGCGAATATCTCGCGGAGATCGGCTTTCCCGTGAAAGAACTCGGTACCAGTTTCCAGCGCGGCGCCGGTTGCGATCAATGCCGTCAGACCGGCTATCAAGGGCGGGCGGCAATTTATGAGGTTTGCCTCATCACGGAGCCGCTAAGAAAGATGATCATGCGAAAACGCGATGGCGGCGAGCTCAAGCAATGCGCCATCGCCGAAGGCATGGAGACTTTGCGGCAGGACGGTTGGCGACGCGTCGCCGAAGGCAAAACAACCATCGAAGAAGTCGTTCGGGTCACGCAAACCGACGAGGTGATGGCCGAAACGACCGAGGAAGCCGCGCCGGTGGTGGCGGGGTAATTGCGCTAAGGGCGGAGGCGCGAAGGGCGAAGCGGAGTGCGCGTGTTGCTCTTAGCTCTTTTCCGATAACTCTCAGCCAGGATCGCCCCGTAATTCGCGGATCGCCTTTGCGTAATCTGTCGCGTGAAAAATTGAGGTGCCGGCGACAAGCACGTTTGCGCCGTTTTCGATCGATATCCGTGCAGTCTCGGCGTTGATGCCGCCGTCTACTTCGATGTCGATCCTGCTGTTCAATGATCTTGCGCGTTTAACTTTTTGCATTTGATCAGCGCGAAAGGACTGGCCTCCGAAACCGGGATGCACCGTCATCACCAGTAGCATGTCGATTTTGTCCAGGAACGGCTCAACCGAATCAAATGAGGTTTCGGGATTTAGAGTGAGACCGGCGCGGCAACCGGCGTCCCGAATCTGTTGCAATGTTTTCGCGACGCTGTGTTTCGCCTCTGGTTCCACGTGAACCGTAATGGAGTTCGCGCCGGCTTTGATAAATCGCGGAACGTAATGATCGGCGTGCTCGATCATAAGATGGACATCGAGCGGAAGACTTGTTAGGCCGCGCACTCGGCCGACGATCTCCGGACCGAAGGAAATGTTATCGACGAAATGTCCATCCATGATGTCGCAGTGGATCCAATCGGCGCCCGCGGCCTCCACCCGATGGATTTCGTCACCGAGTCGCGAGAAATCGGCGGCCAGAATGGATGGGGCGACGATCACTCTGCCCATTGAGTGATGGAGTAATGGAGTATTGGAGCAATGGCAAGCCCGTCCACAAGACTTCGGCACTCCAATACTCCGTCAGTCCGACAGAATGCGCTTGACGGCGTGCCGCTCTGTTTGATGTTACGGCGTTTCAGCCGGCCGAATCGCGCTCGTGGGGAGGGTCCTGTGAAGATAGGCCGCCTCAGGCGGATGAACGCGCTTCTTCTCGGGCTGGAGAGTTTCTGCTAATAAATAATTCATGTTCAATGGACTTTTCGGCTGGTTATCCAGCGACATCGGGATCGACCTGGGTACGGCAAACACACTTGTCTACGTAAAGGATCAGGGGATCGTTTTGCGCGAGCCATCAGTGGTGGCGGTGCAGGCCGGCACCAACAGAGTGCTGGCTGTCGGCGACGAAGCCAAGCGCATGCTCGGCCGCACACCGGCAAACATCGTTGCGGTGCGTCCACTCAAAGATGGTGTCATTGCGGACTTCGAAGTGACGGAAGCGATGCTGCGGCACTTCATCACCAAGGTGCATAATCGCCGGGTAAAAGCGAGACCGCGCGTCGTTATTGCGGTGCCATCTGGAATCACAGAAGTGGAAAAGCGCGCCGTGCGCGAATCGGCGACCCATGCCGGAGCGCGCGAAGTCTATTTGATCGAAGAACCAATGGCAGCGGCGATCGGAGTCGGACTTCCAGTACAGGACCCAGCCGGCAACATGATCATCGATATCGGCGGAGGCACGACGGAGGTCGCCCTAATTTCGCTGTCGGGAATTGTTTTCAGCCGCAGCGTCCGGGTTGCTGGTGATGAGCTGGACGAAGCAATCGTGCAGTATATGAAGCGCGCCTACAATCTGATGGTCGGCGAACGCACAGCCGAGGAGATAAAGATTAAGATTGGCTCGGCATATCCCAGCGAAAAGGAGACGAGCGTAGAAGTTAAGGGACGCGACCTGGTCGCCGGTTTGCCTAAGACGCTCATGATCACTTCCCAGGAAGTACGCGAAGCGTTGCTTGAACCGATCTCGACAATTGTCGATTCCGTGCGGATCACTTTGGAGCGCTGTCCGCCAGAGCTTTCGGCGGACCTGGTCGATCGCGGCCTGGTCCTAGCAGGCGGCGGCGCGTTGCTGCGGGGGTTTGACAAGCTTTTGAGCGAGGAAACAGGTTTGCCTGTCCATGTTGCTGAAGATCCGCTCAGCGCAGTGGCGGAAGGGACTGGCAAATGCCTCAATGAACTTAAATTCTTGCGTCAAGTGGCCTCGGCAGACCGCCAGTGGCGGTAGGAAGAATTGCGGATTGCCGATTTCGGATTGCGGATTCATGTCGGTGCTTCCGCAGATGTCGACCTTCCTTAGTTCGCAAATTCCAAGCCGAAATCCGCAAATGCGATGAGCCGCACAAACATCATCGCGCTGCTGATTTTCGGCGCAATTCTGGGATATTTTCTCACCTTCGGCCCGACGACCACGCAGAAGTTCAAGACCGGCGTCTATCAGATGCTGGCACCATTTTTCACCGGCGGCTCCGGATTAAAAAAACAGCTTACATCGGTGCGTACAGGCTTGAAATCGCTCGACCAATTAGAGCACGAAAATGCAAACTTACAGGTGGAAAATCGAGAGCTGAGAGCGACTAACCAGGGTCTGCGCGATGCGGAGAATGAGGTAAATCGCTTGCGTCATGCGCTGAATTATCGTGAGCGCTCAGTCTTTAAGTTAATTGCCGCAGAGATCGTCGCGCGGGATTCCTCGACTTGGTGGCGAACGGTTACGATTAACCGTGGCAGGAGAGATGGCATCCAAATCGACATGCCTGTCGCGACGGACGAGGGATTAATAGGAAAAATAACGACCGTAAGCGACAGCATCTCGGTTGTATTGCTCGTTTCGGATGAAAACTGCCGAGTGGCCGCAAAGGTCGAAGGAAGCCGGGAACAGGGGATCGTGTCTGGCGAGCGCGTGACAACAGGGCTCACCCCGCTTTTGAACCTGAATTTTTTGTCAAAACAGGCTGACCTGAAGCCTGGCCAAAAAGTTTATACTTCGGGAGTTGGCGGCGTGTTCCCCTCGGGTTTGCTGATTGGCAGTGTGAAAACTTTCCGGGTGCGAGAACTTGATGGACAAGCGCAGCTCACGCCCGTGGTCGATCTGTCACATCTGGAGGACGTGTTCGTAGTGACTGGCCGAAAATGATTTTCTTTTTTGTTTTGCTCCTGCTTGTGCTGATAGCGCAGATTGCGGAGTTTTTTATTCCAGCGCTGCCGTGGCTTTACAACGCGCACGTGTACATTGTGCCCGTGATTGTTTTCTATGGCGCGATGGCCCTGCCGTTTCCTCTCATGCTGTCGCTTGCCCTGTTCGCGGGAGTTTTGCTGGATGCTCTTACTGTGCAGGTGATCGGAGGGAAAGTTGAAATTTCCACCGGATCATCGATACTCATTTACGGTGTGCTGGCAGGATTAATGCATGGCCTGAGACCGCTGTTTGCACGCGGGCGTTGGGAAGTGCACTGTATTCTGAGCGGCGTTTTCACCTCGTTGATAGTTCTGGCGCAATATTTAATGATTACATTCCGTCGCGGCTCTTTCGTATTCACCCGCGAAGTTTGGTGGCAGATCGGCGGGCCTGGTCTCATTGCCATGGCGATGGCCCCGATCGTGTTCTGGTTCTTACAGTGGATAGGACGTGTTACTGCCTATTCCTATCAACCCGAAAGGGGGCGGCTCGAATGAACAAGCGGCGTATTACTTCGCGTGCGCGGATTCAATTCCTCGGGCTGTTGATGCTGATTGGGATGGGTGCGCTCGGCCTCAAGCTTTGGTGGATCCAGGTAGCGCATGGCCAGGATTGGACTTCCCAGCTTCGCGGTAGTTCTCAAGCGACGGTGCGCATTCCTTCGGTGCGCGGCGAGATCAGGGATCGCAACGGACTAACTCTCGTCCAAAACCGGGCCAGTTATGAAGTGGACTTTTATCTGCCGGAAATGGTCAAAGGCTATCGCGAACGCTTTGGTCAGCCTCCCGTGAACGAGTATCGAACGACCATCAATGGAATGCCGAAAGACCTGAAAGAACCGGACATCATCAGGATCGTCAATCACGGGATCGTCCCACGGCTCAACGACCTCGATCTTGCGCGCGATTATAATGCGGGCCGGCTGCAGAAACACTATCGCAACGATACCGAAGTTCCGTTTTCCTACGTCAAGGACATCGATTTCCCAACTTTGGCGAAATTTTCCGAGCATGATGTCGGATTGCCGGGAGTGGAACTCACGATCAAACCGGTGCGTTCCTACGTTTACGGCGCGCTTGCCACGCATCTTCTGGGTTATGTCGGCATGCCAAACGATATCGATAAAGAGGACGCAAAGAAGTTCACTTTTTACCAGGGAGACATGGAAGGGAAATCGAATGTCGAAAAAATCATGGACGAGTATCTGCGCGGGAAACCAGGTGTTCGTTATTTGCGACGTAACGCGAAAGGCACGATCGACGGCGTGTTGCGCGAAGATCCTCCGCAACAGGGAGCCAACGTTTTGCTGACGATCGATGCGCGCATTCAAGCTATTGCAGAAGAAGCGCTGCGCGCCGTAAGCCGGGCGGGCGCAGTAGTCGTCGATCCAAACAACGGCAACATTTTGGCGTTGGCTTCTGTGCCGTCGTTCGATCCAAATACTTTCATCCCCAGCATCAAGGCGAAGGATTGGACGGCACTGCAAAAGGACGAGGGCGATCCATTAGTCAACCGCGCGATCAGCTGTTTGCCGCCGGGGTCAACATTCAAGCTCATCACGGCGCTCGCCGGATTGCGGGGCACGAAAAATCTCGCAGGCGCCAAATACAGTTGCGGTGGCGGGGTGAGCTACGGCGACCACTTTTTCCGATGCTGGGTAGCCGAAAAACATTACACGCATGGTACCATCGGAGTCGCCGATGCGCTCAAGGTCTCGTGCGACTCCTTTTTCTATCAGTACGGTAATGCCGCGAGCATTCAGTCGATTGACCACATCGGCAAGATGTTGGGCATTGGCGAAGAATCGGGCCTGCAACTGTCGGGCGAACAAACCGGCAATATGCCGGGGCCAGAGTGGATGCAAATTCACCATCCCCAGGAGAGGTGGTCGCAAGCGCAAACCGCCAATGTTTCAATCGGTCAGGGCTACACGCTTGTTTCGCCCTTGCAATTGGCAATGGCCTACGTGGCGATCGCAAATGGCGGCATATGCTATTACCCACGTCTGGTCGATAAAGTTTTGAAGCAAAACGGCTCTCCGGTCTTAGATGAGCAAGGTAATCCAGCAGCGCCACCGCCGCGCGTGCGATCGGATTTACGGCAGGAAATCTCCCCTGACCACATCGAGTTGGTTCGCAAAGGCCTTTGGAAGGTTGTCAATGAAGACGGCGGCACCGGCGGCAGAGCGCGTTTGAAAGATTGGGTAGTAGCCGGGAAGACGGGCACTGCGCAGGCCACTGATCGTGGTCAAGAGGAAAACGTCGCGTGGTTTACGTGTTTCGCGCCATTTGACCATCCGAAGTATGTCGTCGCAGTGATGGTTCAAGGCGCCTCTGGGCACGGTGGCGAAGTCGCGGGCCCGATCGCGGACAGAATTTTGGAACGCTCGCTCGCACTGGATGAAGGCAAATTCGATATGCCGGTGGCCTGGCTCCAGCCCGCGCATCATGCCAATCCGCTCCAATTGATCAAGTCGGTGGCTTTTCACGACAAGGGCGGAAATCTCGGAGGCGAGGACGAAGAAGGTGCGGACGAATCGCAAAGTGCCACTGCGCAGATGGCAAGCTCAGACGCATCGCCCGATGTCGAACCGGAAGCGGATTCTCAGGGCAAAGTGCGCAAGCGAGGCGCTGCCGTGGCGCGCGCGCTTCCCGCTGCGACGCCAGCTCCCCGTAATTTCTTTCAAAAGATCTTTGGAATACGTCCGCGCCAGGCGCCTGCGCCTCCGCCACCGCCGTCTAACCGCCGGCGTGGAACACCACCACGATGAACACCCGACCAGAACCATCGCTACAGTGCATTTGGTCAGCTCCGCTTCTGATCGGACAACCTCTTTCCTTTTATGATAGACAAAGTAAGAAAACTTTTGGGTCTTTCCTCACGAAAGACCGGCAAAAAGCTCATACTCAGCGTGGAAAAGCTCGAGTCCCGGGTCGCTGTGCTCGAGAATGGCCGGCTCGAGGAGTACAGTGTCGAGCGTAAGAGCTCACGGAATATCGTCGGCAGCGTTTATAAGGGTAAAGTCAAAAACATCGAGATGGGGTTGAAGGCGATGTTTGTCGACATCGGCTTTGAGAAAAATGCGTTCCTTCATTTTTGGGACGCAATTCCGGCTGCGCTCGACAGCGGGATTGAGGAAATCGATCGCCGCGGGAGCAAGCGGCCGCGAAAACGGATCACGGTTAAAGATATACCGAGTATCTATCCCGTCGGCTCGGATGTCATTGTGCAGGTCACCAAGGGCCCCATCGGGAACAAAGGGCCGAGGGTAACTACGAATCTCAGTTTTGCCGGGCGCTACCTGGTGCTGATGCCGTTTAGCGATCGCAGCGGCATCTCGCGAAAAATTGAAAACCAGAAGGAGCGCGAACGGTTGCGCAAGATTGTGCGTGAACTGGAGATTCCCGACGGCGTTGGAGTGATTATCCGCACCGTCGGTGAAGGCCAGCGGGCAAGGTACTTTGTGCGGGATCTGCGTTTTCTTCTCGATGAGTGGGCCCAGGTTGAACAGCTCATTCGTCAGGAACCAGCCCCGTGCCGTCTCTTCGACGAGCCGGATTTGGTCGGGCGGACAGTGCGCGATTTTCTCACCGAGGAAATCGACGAAGTCATTTGCGATGACCGCGCGGCCACGGAACGAATGATCGAAATGATCGGGCAGATTTCGCGACGCGCCCGGAATCGTGTGCACCATTACGATGGCGCGCTGCCGATTTTCGAAACGTACGGCGTGCAAAAGCAAATCGATGACGCTTTCCATCGGCAGGTCTGGTTGAAGTGCGGTGGTTATATTGTGATCGACGAGACCGAAGCGCTGGTGGCGATTGACGTGAATACGGGCCGAAACAAAGGCGGCCGCGACGTGGAGAAAACTATCTTGCAAACCAACCTGGAGGCCGCAGATGAAATCGCGCGCCAGCTTCGTTTACGCAATATCGGTGGGCTGATCATAGCCGATTTCATCGATATGAAGAGCCGTAAAGACCAGCAGGCCGTTTACAGTTTGATGAAGGAGCGCCTCAATCGCGACAAAGCCAAGACACATATTCTCGCCATTTCGCAGCTTGGTTTGATGGAAATGACCCGCCAAAGAGCGCAGGAAAGCCTGAGCGATACAATTTACGAAAACTGTCCCTACTGCGGCGGACGGGGCGTCGTAAAAACGTCCATGACCACGAGCGTAGAATTGCATCGGACTCTCAATACCGTCATGCGCAAGTATCAGGAGAGCATTCATGATATTCGGGTGATTCTGAATCCCGGTGTACTGAAACGGTTGAAGGAAGAAGACGAAGAATCGCTGGTGGAGTTGGAGCGCCGCTACGCGGGCCGGCTCACCTTTCGTGGCGATCCCACATTTCACCACGAAAAGTTTATCATTACCGACGCAAATACCGGTGCGGAACTCCACGCGTAAGGCGGTGCCTTACACCAAAAAATCCTTGCAATTTCTCGTTGCCTGCCCAAGAGTCGGGCATCCGGGGTAACAGCGAGTTTCGTTATTACCTTGCGTGCTCCAAAGGAGTGTTTGGAGCGTAAGAAACTGAGGAGAGACTTAACCAAAGGAGAAATAGAATGAAAAGAACGGTGTTGGGGCTGTTATGCAGCGCTGCAATCACTTCGGCAGCGGTTGCTGGGACTGAAACCTATTCCGGAAAAGAGATGAAACAGGTGGCGCCGCCACCGTGTCCGCAATGGTACGCTGACAACGAGTTTAACGTCAGTCTGTGGGGCACCTACATTTTCACGGGAAACAATTGGCAGAATGATCGCTATCTCGAAACGGATCATGCCTTCGGCGGCGGTATTGACCTCAAGTACTTTTTCCACCGTTACTTCGGTGTGGGCATTGAAGGATGGGCCGTGGATGCCAGGCGCGCGTTTGAAGATGTCTTTGTCGATGTTAATAACGGTATCTTCGACTCCCATACAGGACATGAGAGCCGCGCAGTGGGTTCTGTTCTCGGCACATTGACGCTGCGCTACCCGATTCCCTGCACGCGCTTCTCGCCCTACATTTTTGGTGGAGGCGGCGGAATCTTTGGTGGCGGCGAAAAGACGAACGTTGTCGTGAACGACGGAATTATTCGGACTGAACAAACCGGTTCCGAGTCGCGGGCAATCGGCCAGGTCGGCGGCGGCATGGAAGTTCGCATGACCCCGCACATTGGCTGGGTCAGCGATTTCAGTTGGAACTTTGTGGATGGACCGAACAACAACTTTGGGATGGTCCGCACCGGAGTTAATTTCGCGTTCTAACGGACTGAGAATCGTATTTG
>JAALOD010000015.1:0-8986 GCA_013372845.1 Candidatus Udaeobacter sp. | reverse complement strand
TTGAGACTCTGGACAATTTGGCGCTGCGGAAATCGGAGCTGGTCGAGCGCTTCGACCAGCTGATCGCGCAGAAATCGGATCAGGAGCTCGAAACAATGGCGCAAACTTCGCGCTCCCTTACCCTGCAAAATTTTGGACGAACGATGCGTCTGTTCGCTCCGCTGTATCTTTCCAACGAATGCATCAATAACTGCCGGTATTGCGGTTTCTCACGCGACAATCCGATCCTTCGCGTCACGCTTGATGTCGACGAAATGGTCACCGAAGCGCAGCACCTCGCTCGCCAGGGATTTCGGCAGATTCTTCTCGTCGCGGGCGAGCACCCAAAATTTGCGGGGCACGACTATCTTGCCGAATGCGTGCGCGCGCTTGCTCCTGATTTTTCGTCGATTTCCATCGAAGTAGGCCCAATGGAGACGGAAGATTATGTGCCGATTGTCGAGGCAGGCGCGGAAGGACTCGTCGTTTACCAGGAGACCTACAATCGCGGCATTTATGCGGAGATGCATACTTCCGGACCGAAACGCGATTTCAATTTTCGACTTGATTGCGTCGAGCGCGGTTACGCAGCCGGTTTTCGCCGGCTTGGTGTAGGCGCGCTGATTGGTTTGTCGCGCTGGCAGGATGAAGCCATCGCGTTAGCAGCGCATTTGGAATATTTGTTCAAACACTGCTGGCAGGCGCAAATCACGGTAAGCTTGCCGCGGTTGCGTCCGGCAGCTGGCGGATTTCATCCGCTCTTCTCGATGACGGACCGCGAACTGGTGCAATTGGTTTGCGCTTTGCGGATTACTTTCCCGCAGCTTGGGATCGTGCTTAGCACTCGTGAATGCGCCTCGCTGCGGGACTCGCTGGCGTCAATCGGAGTAACAATGATGAGCGCCGGCAGCCACACCGAGCCCGGCGGTTACACGCGGCAGGGCCGCGAACATCTCCATCGCACTGTGCGCGGCCGCATCGTTGCACCCGAATACCAGGACGGCGAAGATCAACTCGCTACGGGCCAATTCGAGATCAGCGACGAACGTTCCCCAGCCGAAATCGCCGCAGTCCTACGCCGTTGCGGACTCGAGCCGGTGTGGAAAGATTGGGACCAAGCCCTTTGCGGCGCATGACGATTTCACTGAATGGCGAGTCCGTGGATTCCCGCGAAGCTAAAACGATCGCGGAGTTAATTGATCGTTATCAATTCCCACCGCAATCAATTTTGGTCGAGCACAACGGCCTCGCCGTCCATCGGCATGAATGGGCCGAGCGACTCTTGGCCGAAGGCGACCGTGTTGAATTGATCCGCGTCGTTGCCGGCGGCTAGATACTTGTTGGCGATTCTCCTCCTCAGATTTGAGCAGCGCTCTTCACCACGACCCGCATTCCGTCGGTTTGGATGACGGTCACCGGTGTTTGCGAGGCGATGAATTCGCCTTCAGTAACTACATCGACAACGTGATCGGCGAAACGCGCTTTACCACTCGGTCGCAAGACCGTAACCGCGGTGCCTTGCATTCCTGGAGTCAAAGCGATCGCAGTTGCGAACTGTCGCGGCACGCCCGCGAGCGATGGTCCCGGCGGACTTGAATCCATCAAGGCGAACCGGCGATAAATACTGGTGCGCGGCAGGTAGCGCGCAAGCAAAGCGATCACGATAAATGAGCCTATGATCGCGATGAACATGTTGAGCAACGGCATCGCAAGCATTTTGCCGGTCGGGAAGAAATTTTGACCCGGATAGCGATCGATCATCGTCCACAGCAGCGAAGCGAGCATGAGGAAAACGCCGACGACGCCGAAAACTATTGTGCTATGCGCGAAAAAGAGAATCTCGATCAGGACCAGAACCATTCCGAGAATGAACAGCGCAACGACTTCCCAGCCGGCGAGACCGGCCAGGTAATGCCCCAGGAAGAACAGGGCGAAACAAATCGCAGAGATAACACCCGGCCACGTCACGCCTGGCATTTTGAATTCCAGATATGCGCCGAGAATTCCTCCTAGCAGCAGTAACGGCGCAAGCGCGGTGATCCAAAACGCGATTTGCTCGAAGCCAGTTGGCTCGATCCTAGCGATGTTGCCTTTGAGTCCGGCTTTCTTGGCCAGATCAGGAACCGAGTCAGCGACACCTTCTGCGAGCAATGGTTTGCCATTGATTCGTTCAGTTGCTTCCTGGGCGTTGAGAGTGAGGACTGCGCCCTTGGGATGAACAATGCGGTCGCCGATCTTTACTTCCTTGTCCTTGTTCATGAACGCCTCTGCGACGTTGGGATTATGGCCGTTCCTGGTCGCCGAACCGCGGATGAGCGCAGACCAGTACGAAATCGTCTTCTCCTTTGCCGTAGTGGGAAGATCTTCGCCCGTCGGGAGGATCGGTGCGGCGGCGCCAATTGCGCTCACTGGCGCCATGTAAATGTGTTGCGTGGCAATAGCGATAAGCGAACCAGCGGAACCGGCATTTGTGTTGATGAACGTGTAGGTCGGAATTTTGGTTTGGTTGAGCGCGTTGACGATGTCGGTCGCTGTATCGAGTCGGCCGCCGTATGTGTTCATGTCGAAAATGATTGCGGACGCTTCGTTGGTCTCGGCTGTTTTCACTGAGCGTCGGAGGAACGCGAGGAGCGAAGGCGCAACTTCGCCGCGGAGCGGCACGACGACCACGTCGCCCTTGTGAATTACCTCGCGGGCGTGGACGGGCGCCGCCACGAGAGAACATATCAACGCCAGCATCGAGAGTTTCGTTTTCACACAGCGCAAAATTGTAGGGCGTTTTTGTGAAACGCCAGCGTGTCATTTCGATGCGGCGTCTGACACAGACGCCCTACAGTGACTGTTTTGAAACAGCGTTGCACTGCGTAAGTTTGGCATCGCTTCAAAAGCCAAACGAGGCAAAAATAATCAGGCGCGCATGGGAACGATCCCTTCGGAAATGATCGAGCAGATTGCTGCGGCGAACGATATCGTAGAAGTGATCGGCTCGTATTTTCCGCTCAAACGCGCCGGGGTAAATTTCAAAGCGCTTTGCCCATTTCATCAGGAGAAAACGCCTTCGTTCATGGTCAGCCCGAGCCGCCAGACCTTTCATTGCTTTGGTTGTGGCGCGGGCGGGAGCGTTTTCCGGTTCGTCATGGACTACGAGCATACCGATTTTCCATCGGCTGTGCGGAAGCTCGCGGCGCGCGCCGGAATTACAGTGGTGGAGACGCGCGGTGCGGAGGATGAAGATCGGCGATACGAGGCGCGCCGGACATTGCTGAAATTGCACGCCGACGCTGCCGAATGGTTTCATGAAAATCTGCTAAAAAGAGATCTCGGCGACCCAGCGCGAAAATATCTAAAACATCGCGGGATTACGGCGGAAACCGCCAAACATTGGCAGCTTGGTTACGCTCCGGACGAATGGGACGCGTTTGGTAGCTGGGCGCGCGCACACGGCTACCAAACGCGCGACCTCATTACGAGCGGACTCGCAAAAACAAGGGATGACGCAGAAAGCGCGCCGCTTGAGGGCTCAAGAGCGTACGATCGCTTTCGGGGAAGAATTATTTTTCCGATCTGCAACGACGTCGGCGAAGTGATCGCCTTTAGCGGCCGGCTCCTAAAGGAGGCGGAGGGAGCGGCGAAATATTTGAATTCACCGGAGACGCCGCTTTTTCGAAAAGGCAAGGTGCTCTTTGGTCTGCACAAGACCAAGCGCGCCCTGATCGAGGCGAACTGCGCTGTGGTCTGCGAGGGGCAACTCGATTTGATAAGTTTGTTTGAGGCAGGAATCACGAACGTGGTCGCGCCGCAGGGGACAGCGTTCACGGAAAATCAGGCGCGGGTCTTGAAACGCTTTGTAAACGAAGTTGTGCTTTGCTTCGACGCCGACGCAGCTGGCCAGAAAGCGGCCGAGCGTTCGCTCGACGCGCTGCTCCAGAATGACTTGATTGTGCGAGTTGCCGAGATGCCAGCAGGAGAAGATCCTGACTCCCTGGTCCGGCACGAAGGGAAAGAGGCATTCGAAAGCCGCGTTGCCGATGCGCGTGATTTTTTCGATTACTGGATCGAGCGTGAGACTGCCGGTATTGATCTCGGTTCGTTAGGCGCCAAGATGCAGTTGGCGAGAAGCCTGGCTGAGACTGTTTCGCGCATCCGCGATCCACTCATGCGCGGGGAAGTTGTGAGCAAAGTCAGCGCACGTCTGGGTGTCGCCGCTCAAGATTTTCAATCGCTCCTGCCGAAGCAAAGAACTGAATCAGTTCGATTAGGCGATCAATCTGAAGCGGATGGCCCGTCTAAGGCGGATGAGACTGCTCCGGTGCCGCGGCACGATATCGCCATGCTTTGCCTTCTGGCGTTGCGAGACGAAAAAGCGCGCGAATTTCTTCGCGAACAGAATTGGCATGAGATTCTCCTTCAGGTCCCAGATGGAGAAATTCTTGCCCTCATCCTTAAAAGCGACCTGCATCCAGATGACGCCGCCTCACTCAACGCGTTTATGGTCACGCTTTCCCCTCCGGAGGAGCGACTGGTCTCTGCGTGGCTTCTCCAAAAGGCGCCGCCCAATGCTGGAGCGATGGTCGAAAAATGGTGGCTCGGCATCCGGCAGGCGGTCTTGCGCCGGCAACTTGATGTCGCCACGAACCGAATAAAACTCCCGAATCTTACCACCGGTGAAACGGTAAATTTGCAGAAACAAATTCTTGACCTCCGGGGACAGCTCCACGAACTTTCGCAGCCTGCCGGCCCGGGCGACAATTAGCCCCGAAAGTATTCGGGTTAGTTGTTGGTCTATGCCGCGCGGTAGATCGAACGTCTTAGTCAAATCCTTAATCGCACTATCTTGGCCAGGCATTCGAAACACAGGGGAGGCAGCCGACAGTCGTCGGCGAAACGGCTTAAACAGGCCCAGCGCCGCGGTTCATCAAAAAGACGTGTTGCTCTTCGACTTCGTCGGAAGCTCAAGAAACAGCCAAGAATCGCAGTGCTCAAGGCTAAACGCAGAGCCGCTTCACCCCAACGCAACGGATCGTTGCCGGAGCCAGGAGAGCAAATGGCAGCGTCTCGTTTGTACTCGACGATTGAATTACAGAGCCGCATTCGCGAACTGATCAAGCTCGCGAAGGAACAAGGCTATCTCACTTTTGACGACTTAAACGAGGCGTTGCCCGAGGGAATCACTGACGCCGATGAATTGGACCTTATTCTCACGCGGCTGCGGCGCCTGGAGATCGACATTATCGAAGCGTCGGAAGTCGATCGCTACAAGGACGGGAAAAAAGATACAGAGGAGGATCTGGAAGAGGAAGAGCGAACG
Source organism: Candidatus Udaeobacter sp. (assembly GCA_013372845.1). Classification (GTDB taxonomy): domain Bacteria; phylum Verrucomicrobiota; class Verrucomicrobiia; order Chthoniobacterales; family UBA10450; genus Udaeobacter. The sequence goes on along the minus strand of JAALOD010000015.1, from coordinate 3,699 downwards.
GAAACCAAGGTCGATATCCTGGATGACCCAGTGCGGATGTATCTCAAGCAGATGGGCCAGGTGCCGCTCCTGACCCGCGAACAGGAAGTAGAAATATCCAAACGCATCGAGGAAGCCGAAGGCATGGTGCTAAAGCACATCAATCGCTTCGGTTTTATCGCGCAGGCCCACCTGGATCTTGCCAGGAAGCTCATCGAGGGCAGGGAACGCTTCGATCGGGTGATCCTCGACAAGAAAATCGAGAGCCGGGAGAGGTATATGAAAAATCTCCCGCGTCTCTGCAAACAGGTGGAACAATTAAGCGGTTCGATCACCCGGCAGTTTTGCGAGGTTGCTCGCAATTCTCCAAAAAAACGACCGCAGAAGCTCCGGGCATTGCAAAGGATGATGACTTCGTTGCAGAGGCTTTATCCTCTTTTTTATCTCAAGCAGAAGGTCACGGAGGAGTTTGTGCACCTGGCGGATGATGCGCACCACACCTCGCTTTACCTGCAAACTGAGCTGGCCAAAAATCCTCGCAGCAAGAAACGGCGATTGCAGCTTCAGAACAAAATCCGCGAGCTGGAAAAGGGGCTGTGGTTCTCGCTTGCCGAATATGCGAAAGAGTACCAGACGCTTAAGGGCTGGATGCGCCAGGCTTTCAAGGCCAAAACCGAAATGGTGGAAGCCAACCTTCGTCTCGTCATCTCGATTGCAAAAAAATACACCAATCGCGGTCTGTCCTTCCTCGACCTGATCCAGGAAGGAAACATGGGATTAATGAAGGCGGTCGAGAAGTTTGAGTATCGACGCGGGTACAAGTTTTCCACGTACGCGACATGGTGGATTCGTCAGGCCATTACCCGCTCAATTGCCGATCAGGCCCGCACGATTCGCATCCCGGTGCACATGATTGAGACGATTAATAAGCTCATGCGTGTGCAAAAGCAGCTGGTGCAGGAATACGGGCGCGAGCCTTCGCCTGAGGAAGTGGCCGAAGAAGTCCTGCTGCCGGTAGATCGGGTGCGGTCAGTCCTCAAGATGGCGCAGCAACCAATCTCGCTTCAGTCGCCGGTGGGCGAGAGCGAGGAGACCAATTTTGGCGATTTTATCGAAGACAGGGGCGCCGAAAATCCGAGCGACATGACTGCGATTGTTTTGTTGAAGGAAAAAATCAAGGACGTACTGGAGACGCTCACTGATCGTGAAAGGCAGGTCCTCGAGCAACGATTTGGGCTGGTCGATGGATATAGCCGAACCCTGGAAGAAGTAGGCCGGCAGTTTCAGGTCACCCGCGAGCGTATTCGCCAGATCGAAGCAAAGGCCTTGCGTAAAATGCGGCACCCAACTCGTATTCGACAACTCGAAGGCTTCCTTGAAGCGCCCGGACTGTGATTATGGCCGCCATTCGAGCGCAACTTCCAACTCTGGAGATAGTTTAATTGACTGGAGACTATGGATCGTGAAGATGACAAAGAGTTGTGGGATGTTCTCGGCCGCGTTCCCGAGCCTACGCTTTCGCCATTCTTTTCCCGGAACGTGGTGAGGAGCGTCCGCCAGGAGGCGACTCGCTTTGATCGGATGCGCAGCTGGTTCAGTTGGCGGAGACTTGCCACGGCGTCTGCTGTTGTCATCGTCGTGATCGGTGTGGCCATCGCCACGCATCATCCGGTCTCCCAGACGAAGGCTGCAAATGACTCAGATTTGGTGGCAAAAATCGATCCCCAAGATTATGACGTCGTGGCTGATCTGGATGAACTGATCGCCTGGGATGAAAATAGCGTGTGGGAAGAAAAGCCAACTATGTAAACTGATCGTCGCGTTGTCGGCTTTCGCTTTATTCTGCACAGCCGCACAAGCGCAACCGCAACCACACCGGCCCGTTGGGCGCCAGCCGGCCGGGCCTCAGCACGGACGTGCCCCGAGCCAGAGCATGCGTGAACGGTGGATGGCAATGCCCCCGGCAGCCCGGCAAAATTTCCAGCGCAATGCCGAGCGTTGGCTGCGGATGAGTCCGGCAGAGCGCAACGTAATGCGCCAGCGAGAGAATTTGCGCCGTGAGACCATCAGGCGGGAGACCGACGCGGCGCTTCGCGACTCGGGCCTCCATTTGAATCCGCAGGAACGCGCTCAGTTTCAATCGCGGTACATCCAGGAACGCCAAAAAGTGGAACGAACCTTGCGGCAACAAATCGAAGCCGAACGACAGCAGCAGCTGCCGGAACTGATCCGGCAACTGAAAAAAGAGTTCCAGATTGATCAACCAACCAAGGGTCCGGCCACAAAATCGGTAGAGTCGCCCAAACCAAAGAAATAGCGGCCGGTCCTCTATTTTTTATTCGAGCGGCTCCTGAAAAGAAACTGGCTCAAGATTGCTCTCGAGCCAGCGCGATCTGGATTTCTAGATACTACGTCAGCTTATTACCGACGATAGTGGTGGTGATATCGGTCGTGACGATAATAATTCCCGCGCCCGCCGTACCGATAGTAAGGTCGGTAATACCCGTAATTCCGATACGGTCGGTAGTAGGAATAGCGGTACGGATAGTAGTATCCATATGGATAGTATCCGTAGTAACCCGGGCCTCCGAACCCAACTGAGAAGTAAACTTGAGCGTCAGAACGCTGCGCGGGAACGAAAGCCAGTACCCCTGTCACCAATCCAATTAAGAGAAGTTTTTTCATTGTTTTTCCTCCTAATGATTAAACAGGAGAGCGAAGGCAAAGTTTTCCGATTTATTTCGGTCCAGAAATCTCTGGATATGCCGTGACGCAAACGCTTTGGCCGATCTGTTGGTACGAAACACGCCGAAGGCGAAGTGCATTTGCGGCAGTTTCAGCCCCGCGTCCCGGGAACGCTATTACCGGTCCTCCGGTTAAAATCGGACCCAGATAGAGCTGCAATTTATCAATGAGGCGCGCGTCGACCGCCTGGCCCAGCACGTCTCCGCCGCCCTCAATCAACACGCTGGTGACGCCTCGCTTGCCGAGACTTCTAAGTACGGCAGCCAGAGACTCGCGTCGATAAATTAGTGTCTGTGAACTGAACCGGTCAGAAAATAACTGTGCGCGACGCGGCAGCTTTCCGGAGCGAGTCAGCACGACGCGCCAGGGTTGTCGCGCGCCACGAACGCCGCGCACCGTCAACCGCGGATTGTCCGCTCGGACTGTTTCCGCACCAACCAAAATTGCGTCCACTTGGACGCGAAGTTGACGTGCGTGACGGCGGGGCGAACGTCCTGTGATCCAACGAGACTCACCGTCAGGCCGCGTCAATCGACCATCGAGCGACATTCCGCATTTTGCGATAACGAAAGGGCGCTCGGTGACAATCCACTTGTTGAAAGCCTCGTTAATTTGCGCGCAGTCATCGGCCAAAACGCCCTCTCGAACGCTGACGCCCGCATTTCGCAATTGCACAATGCCTTTGCCTGAGTGACGCGGATTTACGTCAATCGTGCCGACAACGACGTTTCTGACTCCCGCTTGAAGTATCGCATCTGTGCATGGAAGAGTGCGTCCTTCTGTGGAGCACGGTTCCAGTGTAACGTAAAGCGTCGCTCGGACGGGTGGTGGCGCACCGAAATTGCGAAGGCATTCAACCTCAGCGTGCTCGCGGCCGGCTCCCCGATGATGTCCTCTCGAGACGATCCGATCGCCGACAACGAGAACGGCGCCAACCGCGGGATTAGGGCTAGTCTGACCGAGCGCTTTCTTTGC
>JAALOD010000145.1 GCA_013372845.1 Candidatus Udaeobacter sp. | reverse complement strand
GAGGAAGTAGCCGCGTTGGTCGCCTTTGTGGCGAGCCCTCTTTCATCTGCCACCAGCGGCGCGGCTCTGCGCGCCGAAGGCGGTGTGCTTCGTTCGATCTTTTAGGTCAACGCGAACCCATCCGTTCATCTCATTTAATCGAAGCAGCCTGAGGGCAGGCTCTCTCCAGCGGTCGTCGCCGATGTATGCCTATGGAGCCGGGCCGCCCTCGGCCCGCAACTAACCGGATGAAGCCATTATAAGAAGACTTCTGGAACAATCTGGCCGCAGGGCCGATCCCAACTTCTCTTTCGTTATATTTCACGGGGAGGACTTCTATATGATCCAACAACACGACTTCGTTCAGCCGGAGCAATTGAATTTCAAAGACGACGGCATTTTCCCAAATAGTCCCCTGCCCTTGCTGCTCTATCGCCAGGCAATCACAACGGAGGCCAAAGATCGGGCGCCCATTTTTGAAGAACGTTTCGCCGAGAACGACTGGACCAACTCGTGGCGAAACGGAGTCTATTCCTTTCCTCATTACCACAGCACGTCGCATGAAGTGCTTGGCGTCTATTCCGGCACAGCGACTCTGCGACTCGGCGGCGAACGTGGCAAGAACGTCGAGGTGCGCGCCGGCGATGTGATTGTCATCCCGGCTGGAGTTGCGCACCAAAACATCGGCGCCGGTGACGATTTTGGCGTTGTAGGAGCGTATCCCGACGGACGCGAGTGGGATCTCCTTCGGGGTTTGCCGGGCGAACGACCAAAGGCAGATCATAACATCGCGGCTTTGCCGACGCCGGAGAACGATCCGATCTACGAAGCCGAAGGTCCGTTACGGCGAATTTGGACAGACGCTGGTGCAAGCTCGAAGTAATTCGCCGTGGAGATGAACAGATTGTAGGGCAAGCGCATCGCTTGCCAGGCGCTGATGTGAATTGGGAACGCGCGGCTTGGCAGGCGAAGCGCCTGCCCTACAATTATTGTTCCTCGTTGAACTCGAACCGGTACGGCCAATCTTTCCACTGCCTTACGAGGCCTGCTCGAACGGGATTCTCCTGGATGTAAAGCCATTTCTCGTGAAGCGACTCATCGGAGCGTAACAAGCGATCAAAACAACCAGGCTGCCATTCCCATGCCGCATTCAATTCTTTTCGCATCCATCGTTTCAGCGCAGCGGAGAAATTGCCAACTCGGCCGTCGCGCTCACTTGGCGCAACGACAACATGAAGATGATCGGGCATCAGGATCGCCGCTAGAACGCGCCATTCTCGAAGCCTTGCAGCAGCATTTTTTAATGCATTGAAGGCTGCCTCGTTGGCCAACACCTGTTTGCGGTCTTTAACGCAGATTGTGACGAAATAGATTACTGATTGCTCCCAACGCAGCCGAACGGGAATCCGTGGCGGGTGGCCCATCGTGGAAGCTTGGCAGGCGGTGCGCCCGCCCTACAACGTTTTTCTTACGTCAAAAGAATCGCGAATTGTAGGGCAAGCGCATCGCTTGCCATTCCATTCTCGCGCCTGAGCCAACACGGCATAAGTTCTCGAGATGACTTCAGCGAAACAAACTTCTGTCACTGCAAAGTTCAGGAAGATGCACGAGTCAGGATGCTTCGTGCTTCCAAACCCATGGGACATCGGAACAACGATCTACTTGGAGAATCTCGGTTTCGAAGCACTCGCCACCACTTCGGCAGGGTTCGCTTTCTCGCGCGGAAAATTCGATGGCGGCGTTCCACGCGATGAAATGCTCGCGCACATCCGTGAAATCGTCGAAGCAACGGTGCTTCCAGTAAACGCAGACTTTCTCGCCGGCTACGCCGACGAACCGGAAGGCGTCGCAACGAATGTGGGACTTTGTGTTGCAACCGGGGTTGCCGGTTTATCGATCGAAGACAACACGGGTCGGACGGAGATACCGCTCTATGAGAAAAAACTGGCAATCGATCGTATCCGAGCGGCGCGCTCGGCGATTGACGCTTCGGGGAGTGGCGTCGTTTTAACCGGACGCTGCGAAGCCTGGCTGGTGCACGACCCCGACCCGTTCCATACGGTCCTCGACCGGCTCGCTGCTTACGCTGAAGCCGGCGCCGATTGTCTCTACGCACCCGGTGTTAGTAAACCTGACGAGATTGCGCAGATCGTGAAGACTGTTTCTCCAAAGCCTGTGAACATTCTTGTCTCAGGATTCAATCATCAGCTTTCACTCTCTCAGTTGGCCGACCTTGGCGTCCGTCGCATCTCTGTCGGCTCTGGCCTTGCCCTGGCTGCCTGGGGTGCATTCCTGCGCGCCGCGCAAGACATTAAAACAAACGGCACATTCAAACTCATGGCCAATGGCGCTGCTTCGGCCGAGCTGAACGAACTGTTTCGGGAAAAATCATGATGGCATCGCGCGCGTGCCCGCTCCCAAGAGCATTCACGAGGTAGACGTCGCGGTGGTGAAGAAAAATGAATGACAAGCGTTCGCCCGCGCGGTCAATTGAGAGGACATCATGCGCGGAGCGGAGGAGCTCGGAATGCCGCTCGACAAAGTGATCGCCGCGCTGAAGTCAGACGCCGAGCGGCTCGGTCTCCCAGGAAGCGCAAGCTGATTCGTTGGGGCGGTGATTGCCGTACTGCGCGGGCCGAAAGCAAGTTATTCGATTCTGACCTCTTCCAACCGAACCCCACATCCGGTGTAGTCGTGATGAGGCGCTATCTCAAAAGAGGGACCAACAATCGCTTCTTACGCGGCATTGCAAAATCCTACGATCGCGCAATAGCCGCAGATCATAGAACGCGGATAGCTTTGAGCGTTAAGAACCCACTTCATGAAAGGCCCTATGACTGCCGTAAATAACGATACCGCAATTAAGGTTTATCTGCGGGAGATCGGGCGGATCCCGCTCTTGACGCCGCGACAGGAAATCGAGCTCGCAGGGAAAATTAAGGAGGGCGATCGCAAGGCACGTGAGCTCAGCGCAACGGCAGCCGCAATTTTATTATGAGTAACGTCACGGACTCGTCGGCTCGCCGCCCGTTGTTTTCAACGCTGTTTTGGGGATTGATGGCCGGTCTCTTCGCTGGACTAGCGATGCTTTTGACCATGGCGCTGCTGCGCATGCTCTTTGGTTGGCCGACGCCGACAGAGCTCATCTTCGATCGGTTGTTCCCGCTATTGACGGTCGAGTTTTTTATTAGCTCGCTGGTGAAGGCAGGTGGTTACACGCCCTTGAAATTACAGGGCGTGTTTGGCGCGCTCGCCGGACAGATCGTCGTCGCTGGGATCGGCGGCGTGATCTACGCGCTCTACCTGCGGTGCAGGGTTCCGGGCGCGAAGCGGCCTAACGACCGCGCGCTTCTCGATCCGCGCGGATGGTCGCTGATTGTCCCGGGCGTGCTGGCAGCGACGGTTCTCTTTGTTGCGTTGCTCTGGCCAACGTTGATAACCAATTATCGTGGGCTTCCGCCCGGCACAGCGCGGCTCATCTGTGCGCTGGAGATGCTCATTTCCTTCAGCGTTTGCGGATTCGGCATCATGTTTTTCTACGGCCTGCTCGATCGACCGAAGCGCAGTCTGATCGCAAGGCAGAACGAGCAACCTGTTACTCCAAACATTGGTCTACGGCGATTTCTGGCTTTGGGAGTTGGCGCGGCGGTGGCGGTCGCACTTGGCGGACTGCTGAAACGACTCTTTACGATCGGCACCTTTGGTTACGACGGCCGCCAATACAGGGGGCCGAAGGTGCAGAAGATTACTCCGATACGGCCGGAGGATGAGTTCTATCAAGTCTCGAAAAATCTCGTGGACCCAAATGTCGCGCGCGATTCCTGGCGGCTCGACATCGTTGGCCAGGTCGAAAATCCGCGCGTCTATTCGTTTGCGGACATCGCCGCAATGCCTGCCGTTGAGCAAGAAACTACGTTGCTTTGCATTTCGTATGGCGTCGGAAGCGGCCTTTGCTCGAACGCGATCTGGAAAGGCGTGCCGCTGCCCACGCTCCTCGCGCAAGTAAAGCCGAAACCGGAAGTCACGACCGTGCTCTTCCGCGCGGCCGACGGTTACTACGAGACGTTCAAGTTTGAGAAGGCGATGGAGCCAACAACTCTGGTCGCTTACGAGATGAATGGCGAGCCGTTGCCGCAGCGTCACGGATATCCGTTGCGCATGATTGTGCCCGGCCTTTACGGCGAAAAGAATCCAAAGTGGCTGACACGAATCGAGCTTTTAAACGAAGCCGACGGTCGGTTGCATCGCCGCCACGGTTGCGGCTTTTACAAGGAACAGGGTTGGGGACGCGAGGGCGATGTGGTTCCAACTCACAGTCGCATCGATGCGCCGCAGGTGGCAGGGGATCATTTCCAAGCGCCGTTCAAAGTCGGACAGCCGGCCAAGCTGCGCGGGATGGCACTCGGCGGCGATCGCGGCATCTCGAAAGTCGAAGTGAGCGACGACGATGGTGAGACCTGGAACGATGCACGGATCACCCAGCCGGGAACGAAGATTTCGTGGTCGCTTTGGAGTTACAACTGGACTCCGGAGGAAGAAGGCGAAACCAAACTGGTCGTGCGCGCCACGGACGGCGAAGGCAAGCTACAGATCGCGGAATACCGCGATCAAGTGCCCGACGGTGCAACGGGCCTGCACCGCGTGAAGGCCAGAGTGGAGAGGGCATAGTGTTTTTGCGGCGCGCATTGCCGGGATTCGTCTGCGGACTGGTTTGTGGAACGCTGATCGCGGGCGCGCTCGGCGACCTCTCGTTAGGCTTGTTAATCGGCGCAGTCTTGGGAACGGCCTACGCGCTCGCATTGCCGCGCCCGATCGGGGGCGAGGGTGCAGCCGCGGATCGCGCGATGACGGCCGCCGCTTTCGGTTTGCCAATGTGGGGCGCGGTCAACGTCATCCTGCTTCCGCTCTTCGCTGGACAAACGCCGCAATGGACCGCCGAAGGAATGCGCGGCCTCTTTCCAGCACTGGTCGGTTGGCTTCTTTTCGGGTTCATCCTCGGCTTGCTCGCGACCGGAGCAGTGCGTTTGGCGGAGCGTTGGTTTGGCGCAACGCCAGTCGCACCCGCACTAAAAATCCCGGAGGTAAGAACGCGCGTCGTCATTCTCGGCGGCGGTTTCGCGGGGGTGACGACGGCGATCAACCTCGAGAAAGAATTCCGTGCCGATCCGACGGTTGCTTTCACGCTCGTTGGTGAAACGAATGCGCTGCTCTTCACGCCAATGCTTGCCGAAGTCGCGGCGAGCAGTCTCGAGCCGACGCACATTTCCACGCCGTTGCGCAGCAGTTTCCGTCGCACTGCCGTCGTGCGTTCTCAGGTCTGCGGAATCGATTTCGCGAATCGCCGCGTGCAGTTATCCGGTCGCGAGGAAACACTGCGCTACGATCATCTCGTGCTCGCACTCGGAGCGGTTTCGCGTGTGCCGCCGGGCGACGGGATCGCGGAGCACGCGCTCGAGTTCAAAACGCTGGCCGACGCCATCCGCATCCGCAATCACGTGATCGATGCCTTCGACCGCGCGGACGCCGAGCGCGATGAGGCGAAACGTCGCGCCTTGCTCACGTTCGTCGTCGCAGGCGGCGGATTCTCCGGTACGGAACTTGTCGGTGGCTTGAACGATTTCGCGCGCGGAATGCTGGCGGATTACCCGAATTTACCGGCCGATGAATTGCGCATCATCCTCGTCCACTCGCGCGACCGCATTCTTCCGGAGCTGAGCGCGTCGCTCGCGGATTACGCGCTCCAACGGATGCGCGCGCGCGGCGTCAGCTTCGAGCTGAACGCACGCGTCTCTGCCGCGAGTCCCGGCGTTGTAACTCTCAAGCGCAAGGAGGCGAAGTCGGCGGAATGTGAAATCGCGACCCAGACGCTCGTTTGGACTGCCGGCGCAGCTCCGAGTCCGCTCTTGCAAGAGCTAGCCATTGAGCGCGACAAACGCGGCGCGGTGATCGTCGAAAATACGTTATCTGTAAAAGGCAACGCTGGCGTATGGGCGCTCGGCGACTGCGCGGTCGTGCCCGACGCGAAAACCGGAAAACCATGTCCGCCGACCGCGCAATTCGCCATCCGCGAAGCGCGCACGCTCGCCGGCAACATTCGAGCAGCGATCAAAGGTGAACCGCTGAAACCATTCCACTTTGATTCGTTAGGCACGCTCTGCGTCGTCGGCCATCACACCGCGTGCGCGGAAATTAAAGGGTTCAAATTCAGCGGCTTTTTCGCCTGGTTTCTTTGGCGTACGCTTTATCTCAGCAAGCTCGCCGGACTCGAACGCAAGGTGCGCGTGGTAGGAGACTGGACGATCGAATTGTTCTTCCCGCGCGACATCGTGCAAACGATCGACCTCCATCCGCCGCCCAAAAAATCAACTGCATGAGATCGCGCACATCCTTCCTCTTCATCGGCGCAATCGTTGGCGCACTCGGCGCTGCCACGCTTTTCTTGCTTGGCTTGGTGCCCATGTTGGGTGTGATCTTGGGCGGAATTTTCGGCGGTTGCTTCGCGCTCCTCACGCGTTTCCGCGCAACTACAGCGGGCGCCGGTTTGCTATGGGGGTTGTCGTTTTCGTTCCTGCTCTGGCTCGCCGGACCAGTCGGAATCCTGCCGAAAATCACCTCGAACACTTCGATGGGAATGTTGGACATGGCCCGCGCGCACTTTGCCGAACTGATCGGTTACCTGCTGCTTTTCGGAGCGCCGCTCGGCTTGGTGTTGGGTGCGTTTTCGGCGAGGAAACAGGCCGCGCGTCCGAACGCGCAGCCATTCAGTCTCTCTCGCGCCCTCGTCGCCGGCGGGCTAGCCGGCATTGTCGGCGGCTGGGCTTTCGGGCAATGGATGGAGAAAGCGCACTTCTTTCCGCTCATCGCCGGGCTCGTCGGCTCCTCGTCCCCCGGCCTCGGGAAAGCGCTGCACTTCCTCTTCGCGGTCATCATTGGCGCAACCTTCGGTTTGCTTTTCCAACGCGACGTTCGCGGCTATGGATCGAGCGCCGGTTGGGGTGTTGCTTACGGCATCTTCTGGTGGTTCCTGGGGCCGCTTACCCTCAAGTCGCTCTTGGTCGCGCAAAGACCGGACTGGTCGCTCGCGCACGGCCAGGAACTCTTCGGCTCGCTCATGGGTCACATCGTCTATGGGTTGATCGTCGGCATAATTTACGCAGCACTGGACCGACTCTGGGTTGGTTTCTTCATCGATAGCGACCCGATCAATCGCCAACCCGAAGGCCCGGGGTCGCGCGTCTTACTCTCGTTATGCCGCGGCGCCGTCGCGGGGCTGGCAGGCGGGTTAGTCTTTTGGCCACAAATCGTGGCCGTCGATGGATTGCACTGGATCGCGCGCCTGGCTGGCGGCACGTCGCCGACGCTCGGATTGATCGTCCATCTCGCGATCAGCATCGCGATCGGCGCAGGCTATGGCGTGCTCTTCGAGCGTGAATCGCCGGACTGGGGAGCAGCTATCGGTTGGGGTATGCTTTACGGGATCACCTGGTGGTTTGTGGGCACACTGACCCTATTTCCAATCTGGCTCGGAGCTTCCTTTACTTGGACTACCGCCGCCGCCGCCGCCGCTCTCTCTTCTCTTCTCGGCCATCTACTCTACGGCGCAGTCACCGCGTGCGTCTTTTTACTGCTCGAACGTCGCCATCAGGATTGGATGCGCCTCGACCCGCGCTACGCCGTACGCCTCGCGCGCATCCAACGCCCGCTTGGCACCGCCGCGCCTGCACTCTGGTTTTTCGCGCTCGGCCTCGGCGTACTACTGCCGATTCTGCTGAGCTAACGGTACGAAGCGACTTACAAAGCCGCCCGTCAGCTGCGCACATTGACGCAATCCATTCCGGATAATTTGTCTTAATAAGAAACTTAGAGATTGGAATTCCCGTTCGATCACGCCACCATCCCCAAATGAAAATCTTAACCATTATTGCCCGCGTCCTTCTGGGATTGATCTTCGTTTTCTTCGGTTCCAATGGCTTCCTTCATTTCCTTCCGATGCCACCTCTCCCGCAAGGCGTGGCTGGTGAATATTTGCACGCGTTTTTTGCCAGCGGCTACGTTTACGTCATCAGCGG
>JAALOD010000144.1:2069-8100 GCA_013372845.1 Candidatus Udaeobacter sp. | reverse complement strand
CCGATTCGTCGCGCGTTTGCCATGAGATCCTCGCGCTCAATCACATCGAGAATTCGCTCCGCCACCGCGCAGGCCAGCGGCGTCCCGCCGAATGTCGATGCGTGTGTTCCCGCCGAGAGCAGCCCGCCAAACTTCTCTCGTAGCCAAAACGCTCCGATCGGGAATCCGCCGCCAAGCGCTTTGGCCATGGAGATTCCATCAGGCAAAAAATCAAAATCTCCATCTTCCAAAATGCGCTGCCAGCTGTGAAATTTGCCCGTGCGGAAGTGTCCGGCCTGCACTTCGTCGAGCAAAAGAAGCAGGTTGTGTTCGTCGCACAGTTTTCGCAAACCGACCAAGTACTCCGGAGTCGCAATGGTGATTCCGCTCTCGCCCTGAATCGGCTCTATTAGAATTGCGGCTGTCGATTTCGTAATCGCGGCGCGCATCGCTTCCAGATCGTTGAATGGGATCTGTTTGAACCCCGGCACGATTGGCTCAAAACCTTTTTTTACTTTTTCCTGACCGGTCGCCGCGATCCCAGCCAGAGTACGACCATGAAATGAATCGACTGCTGTGATGATTTCGTAGCGGCCTTCGTCGTGACCGAATTTTCGCGCTAGTTTGAAAAGTCCTTCGTTCGCTTCTGCTCCGCTGTTACAGAAGAAGACGCGCCCCGGCGCAATGAGATCGACAATTCGTTTAGCCAGCCGCGCCTGTGGCTCGCTGTAGTAAAGATTCGAAACGTGAATGAGCTTCTGCGATTGCTCCGCGAGCGCCTCGGTTATTTCCGGGTTCGCATGGCCGAGCGCGCACACGGCGATGCCTCCGCCGAGATCGAGATAACGACGGCCACTGACATCCCAAACATAACTTCCCTCGCCACGCTCAAGCACGAGGTCGAACCGCGCGTACGACGGCACAACGAATTGTTCAAACAACTCGTGGACGTGCTCTTCAATTGGGCGTTGGACGTCTGCGCGCGCTTTATCGGAGTTGGACGTTTGGCGTTGAGCTTTCTCTGTTCTCATTTCACCACCTCGGTCCCAACTCCCGCATCCGTGAAGATCTCCAGCAATAACGAATGCGGAATTCTTCCATCAATAAACTGCACTTTCTCCACGCCGCTTTCGATCGCTGCGGTCGCGCTGTCCACTTTTGGCAACATTCCTTCTTCGATTACTCCGGCTCGCTTGAGCTCCGGCACTTCTTCGACGCGCAGATGGCTCATCAACGTCGAATTGTCTGTGGGATCGCGCAGCAGTCCCGGCACATCGCTCATGAAAACAAGCCTGCGCGCATTGAGTGCGATCGCGGTCTTCGCTGCGGCAATGTCCGCATTGCAGTTGTAGATTTTGCCATCATCGCCGCGCGCTGTCGGACTGATCACCGGTGTAGCGCCAAGCTGAATGCATGCGCGTAATGTATCGGTATCTACATCGGTAACGTCGCCGACGAATCCAAGATCGACATCATCACGCAACAATTTCCGGCATCGAAAAATGTCCGAGCCTGCAAATCCGCGCGTGCTCCCCCCAAAATCCTCGATCGCCGTGACAATCTCAGGATTGACTTCACGCGACAAGACTCGATCGACAATTTCCACCGTCGCCGCGTCCGTCACGCGGTGGCCCTGTGCAAATTCGGCTTTTAAACCAGCGGCTTCCAAGGCGCGAGTGATCGCCTTACCGCCGCCATGCACCACCACTGGATTAATGCCGACGGCCTCCAGAAATACAATGTCGCGGGCCACACGGTGCCGTTCCTCTTCATCCGGCGAATCCATGAAGCTTCCCCCATACTTCACGACGAACACCTGGCTGCGAAAGCGTTGAATATACGGAAGAGCTTCAAGTAGTGTCGCCGCTTTCGAAATAATGGTTTCCATTCAACCTCCTAGTGTTGCGGGATCGCTCACGTCGCCCTTGTTAAACGCAACATAGTCTTCTGTAAGATCGCTCGCCCACATGGTGAAAGCAGCGCGTCCGAGGTGAAGATTGACATGCAGTTCAAATTCAGGCGCGCTCGTAACCCTTGCCAGGGTTTTCAAAGCAAGATTTGTTGGCTGGCCGCGACGAAACGCGAAAAGCATCTCGCGGCTGCCTGGCTTCGCATAGCCGATATCGACAAGCGATTCGTTGACTTTTGCCTTCGAATAACCGAGCGCGCACAGGATCCGTCCCCAGTTTGGGTCGCCGCCGCACCAGCTGACCTTCACGAGTGAGCTGTTAGCGATTGCGCGCGCGGCTGCCTCCGCCTCAGCCGCATTGCGCGCACCGTGAATATGGAGGGCAACGAAGCGCGAAGCGCCTTCGCCGTCGCGCACAATCATTTTCGCCAACTCCAGACAAGTGACGTTGAGCGCCGCTTGAAAAATGCCGAACTTCGAATCTCGAATCTCGATTCTCGGATTTCGGGCGAACCCGTTCGCCAACGCGATTACGGAATCGTTGGTGCTCATGTCGCCATCAACCGTGATGCGATCGAAACTTTGCTCGACTGCGATTCGAAGCGCGTGCTTTAGCAGTTTCGGTTCAATCGCAACGTCCGTTGTAATGAATGCGAGCATGGTCGCGTGCCTTGCAGTCATTCCTGGCTGAATCATTCCGGCGCCTTTGCAGATTCCGCCAATCCGCACTGTCGATGTTCCAATCTTAAGTTCGGTCCCAATTTCTTTGCGGCACGTATCGGTCGTCATGATAGCTTCGGCGGCTTGACGGGCATTCGTTGCCGACCTTGCGAGTAACGGCGCGCATGCGCGAATTCCCCGCTCAACGTTTTTCATCGGCATCAGCACACCAATTCGGCCCGTCGAACAAACGAGTACATCGCCTTCTCTCAATTTCAGGACGGCCGCTGCGGTTTCAGTCATTCGTTCTGCGTCGGCAATTCCCCGCCGGCCCGTACACGCATTTGCATTGCCGGAATTCACCACGATTGCTCGTGCAAAGCGCTTTGCCGCGCGTGACGCGCTCAATTTCACAGGCGCAGCGCAAACCTGATTGGTGGTAAACATTCCCGCGACCGCCGCTGACGCATCCGAAACGATCAATCCGAGATCGCGTTTTCGCCCTTTTTCCGATCCTTTACCGGTCCCGAGGCGTTTAATGTCGCAAAAAACCGCAGCCGCCTTGAAACCCTGCGGTGCGCAAATTGAACCTTCGATTCTCTTGAAAATTTTGCCGTGTGACATTTCCGTCAGAGGCCACTCAACTCACGGAATTTGCAATCCGGTTGTTTCGGGATAGCCCCGCATCAAATTGAAACATTGAATGGCCTGTCCGCTGGCGCCTTTGACAATATTGTCGATCGAACTCATTAGGATCGCGCGGCCGGTGCGCAAATCCAGGCGCCATGCGATATCAATAAAGTTTGTTCCGCTAACGTTTTTGGTGTCGGGAAAACGCTCGGCGCCGAGCAGACGGACAAACGGCTCATCGCCATACGCCTTTTGGTAAATGGAGGCGATCGAGTCAGCGTCAATCTCTTTGCTTAGATCAACGTAAATCGTGGAAATGATCCCGCGGTTTACCGGAACCAGATGCGGCGTGAATTGAATTGTGACTTTTTCCCCTGCGAACGCCGATAACTGCTCTTCGATCTCGGAAAGATGGCGATGTTTCGGGACTCCATAGGGACGAATGCTTTCGTTGCATTCCGCAAAGAGATAATCCGTTTCGACTTTGCGGCCGGCCCCAGTCACGCCACTCAAGCTTGTCACCAGAATGCTTGCGAGACTGACTACTTTTTCGCGAATCAGGGGCATTAGCGGAAGCAAAATGCTCGTGGGATAACAACCTGGACAGGCCACCAGCTTCGCATGTGAAATCTCCGCGCGATAAATTTCAGGTAACCCATAGACGGCCTCGCCCAACAAATCAGGGGCGGGATGATCGTTACCGTAAAATTCCTTGTATACCCTCGGGTCCGTGATTCGGAAATCTGCGCTAAGATCGACAATGCGCGCGCCGGTCTGAACTAGCGGTTTGGCAAATTCCGCAGCGAATCCGTGCGGCAGGGCGAGAAAAACAATTTTTGCCATCTGCGCGAGCTGCGCTGGATCCGACGCGCCGAAGCGGAGGTCGCCCGCTTTCTGGTGATGTGAAAGGCGCGGAAAAATGTCGGCCAACGTCTTTCCAGCAAATTGTCTGGACGTGACGGCGGCTAGGTCCGCATACGGATGCTGTAAAAGCAGCCGCACAAGCTCTTCGCCTACATAACCGGAGCCGCCGATTACAGCGACCTTGGTCTCGCTACGGTTGGCGAGCGCCGCGTTTACATTTTTTTTCACAGCGCGCAATGCGTATTTGGTTTCGATCTAATTGCAAACGACATTTGTGAGACATTGGTCAGCGAAACGTTTCTTGTAGCCGCTGACTGAGCTCGCAACGCCGTAGCTTGGCGAAGGCGTGTCGAGGCGTTCAGACGCCGTGGCTTCGGCGCTGGGCATTTAGGAGATGACTTCCCAGGGGGTCGCCGAAATCAAAAATCAGCTTTTGCGTTTGCGACCGATTTCTTCCAACAACTCGATCTGGATCTGCTGAATCTCGAAGAGTCGGTTGTATTGCTTGCGCAACAGGTGGTCGATTTTTTCGTGCAAATGCCGAATCTCAAGCTCGGCTTTCAAATTGACTTTGTAATCGTTTTCCGCGCGCAAACGATCTCGCGCCTCGGCGCGGTTTTGGCTCATCATGATGACCGGCGCCTGCACAGCGGCGAGACAGGAGAGAATCAAATTGAGAAGGATGAACGGATAAGGATCGAACGCTCTGGTGGCGAGCAACGCGACATTCGCACCGATCCACACGAAGATAACAGCGCCAAAAGTAATGAGGAATTTCCAACTGCCGCCGAACTCGGCGATGCGGTCTGAAAGATGTTCGCCAAAGGTCAGTTTCTTTTCGAATTGCTTCTCGATGTCGCTGGAAAGAATCTCGTGCTGTTCCAGGCTTTCGATGACTTCCTGGTCGAGCGCGGAAAGTTCGCCGATCTCGTCCTGCAAGACTTCTTTTACGTAATCCTTCCGGAAATCGCCCAGATCGTCGAAACAGATGAACCCTTTGTCGTCCAAGCCGGGCATTCCCTTCTTGATGAACTCGAGAAGCGACGGCCGAACCAGCTCCGCCACCATTCCACTGTTAGGCGATTTTGTTTTCTTGCAGATCTGACAGACCAGCGGTGTGGTTGTAGTTTGGTTCATCGGAATTTCGCTGCTGAATTAAGCTGCTGTCCCGTCACTTGTCGATTCTGGCTTGAATGGACGATTGCAAGTACCGGACCAAAGAATGCGCTCAGTCTCGGTTGCCTTTTTTGGCAACAAACGAGCCCGATTCACGAAGGATTATTTTAGTTATCAGCGTTACTTCTGAAAAGCAGGATTACACCCCTCACCTCAATCCTCTCCCCGCAAAGCGGGGCGAGGCGGAAGAGTCCGTCCACGCCGGTGTCTTGCAGTTGGCATGTGCCACGATTGGGTCTTGAATAAGAATCGCGAACCTCACAGTTTATCGCATGGAAGAAGCGGAAGTCCCTCTCGAGCATTTGCACGAGCAGGTCCATCACAAAGCCGAACACAGCGGCGAAACATGGATTTCGTGGGTGGCCCTTAGCACCGCGATTCTCGCTGTCCTGGCCGCGATCGCCGGACTGCTCTCCGGGCAACACGTGAACGAGGCCATGATGAGCCAAATCGAAGCCTCCGATCAATGGAATTACTATCAGGCGAAAAGCATCAAGGCTTCAGTGCTTGATGCGAAAATGTCGCTCGCTGGCGCGCCCAACGAATCGGACAAATCCAAGCGCGACCGCTATGAGAAAGAACAGGAAGAAATCAAATCGGACGCCGAGCACAAGGAAGCCGCCGCGAAATCAAACTTTCATAAGCACGAAGTGTTCGCACGCGGCGTCACCATGTTTCAAATCGCAATCGCCATCGCGGCGATTTCCGCGCTTACAAAAAAACCCCGGTTTTGGATCGTAAGTTTACTTTTTGGCGTAGTCGGCTGCGTCTTTCTCGTCCTCGCTGCGATCGCTCGTTAACCTGCGTGGCACC
>JAALOD010000144.1:0-1969 GCA_013372845.1 Candidatus Udaeobacter sp. | reverse complement strand
GTCGGCTGCGTCTTTCTCGTCCTCGCTGCGATCGCTCGTTAACCTGCGTGGCACCGTTGTTTGATGGCTTCCAATCTCCAAAAATCAGTTAACGGGGACTTGAACCGCTTGGTCTTTTTGTTGAGACCCCCCGAGTGTGATGGTTTGGTCGCCAAGACATCAGCAGCTTAAAGTTTTAGCCCACGAAACACACCGATGACACGAAAAGAGGAAAAAGCAGAATTGATTTACAAAGATGAAAGCTACGCAATCATCGGGGCCTGTTTTGCCGTTTATCGAGATAAGGGCTGCGGGTTTCTCGAGCCGGTTTATCATGAGTGCCTGGAGATCGAACTGGAATTTCAACGAATTCCATTTTGGTCGAAACCACCGCAGACGTTGCAATATCGCGGCCGCACATTGGTTCAAACATTCCACCCGGATTTCGTTTGCTACGAAAAAATAATTCTCGAAATCAAGGCGGTCTCTCAGTTGTGCGATGAGCACCGCGCGCAAGTCTTGAATTATCTCAGTGCAACCAGCTGCAAGCTCGGTCGGCTGGTGAACTTCGGCCATTATCCGAGACTGGAATACGAGCGCCTCCTCCCTAGAAGCCAGGAAATTGTTGATCTCCGGCTCTGAAAATTTCGCGTCCTTTCGTGTTTTTGGTGGGCTGTAAGATATCCCGCACGGCGACACAGCGCCGTGGCTACATGCTGGCATTCTACGTTTTTCGCGAACTTCGCGCCGCGATTTCCGTAGAAAAAAGGGTGCGACCAGTCTTGTCAGCCCATGGCCTGCAAATATTTTCGTAAAACGCGCAAATTTACGATTGCGGCGGCCGGGACCGGTTTGTTAAAACTCAGATACGTGTGAAAAATGGCGCCACAGCTCGCGCGGGCACGGAGCCACGCTGGGTTGTTGTGGTGGGAGACAGTTGTATCAACGGACCGACGCTGGCCACGATTCGCGGTCGCACCAAGCAATATCCGATTTGCGTCGGCGCGCCTTGTTTCAACCTCGCGCCTCAAGTAACCGATAAATTATCGCAGCCAGACGAGGGCACCCAATGAGTTGGATTACCATCGTCTGGTCGATGAATGCCGCGGCGTGTTTGACGCTGGGGGCTTTATATCTGCTCGTCTGGTGCAAACAGCGCGAGAACTGGGTGTACTTGGTGTTTTCGTGTAGCGCTGTCGCCGCGGCGGCTATCGCCGCTTTCGAGCTAGCGATGATGCATTGCGAGACAGTCGGGCGATACGAAGAACTCGTGCGCTGGATACACGTGCCAGTGTGGGTAATGATTGTCTCCTTCGTGAGTTTCGTGCGGCTCTATCTGCACGCCGGACGAGTATGGCTCGCGTGGAGCATCTGCGGCCTGCGGACCGTGGTGTTAATTCTCAATTTCGTCTTCACGCCGAATCTTAATTTCCGGCAAATTGCAAGGCTCCACCAGTTCTCATGGGGTGGTGAGACCATCTCGGTGCCGATCGGAGTGGCAAATCCGTGGGGGCTGCTTAGCTCGGTGAGTCTCGTGTTGCTGCTTATCTTTTTCGTCGATGCCACGATTACAGTCTGGCGTCGGGGCAATCGGCGACGCGCTTTGGTCGTTGGCGGCAGCATGATCTTTGGCGCGATTCTGGCATGGCACGTGCCGCTCGTGATCTGGGGAATCATCGAGACCCCGTTTTTCCTCTGCTTCGCATATTCG
The DNA here is from genome assembly GCA_013372845.1 of Candidatus Udaeobacter sp. GTDB lineage: Bacteria > Verrucomicrobiota > Verrucomicrobiia > Chthoniobacterales > UBA10450 > Udaeobacter. The sequence continues at coordinate 279 of JAALOD010000144.1, read as the reverse complement.
GGAATCGTGGCGGCGATGGGCTACGAGCTGAGTAACGACATGGCTCAAGCGGCGCGACTCGCCGGTAGATTGGAAGTAAGCGATAAGAGGCTCAACTTAGCCGCCGACTCGGCTGATCTCGGACTGTGGGAGTGGGATATTGCGCGTAATGAAATCTGGATAACAGACAAAGGACGCGCCCTCTTTGGCTTCGCACCGTCAGAGAAGCTCGACTTCGATCGCTTCCGAAGCACGTTACATCCCGAGGATCGTGAATCGGTTCTCACGGCGGTAGGAAAC
>JAALOD010000143.1 GCA_013372845.1 Candidatus Udaeobacter sp. | reverse complement strand
GTGAAGGATCGAGTTGCACCCGGCCCGCTAAAATAAAGAATGAAACTCCCTCCTGACGTTCAGTTTCACGAAGACGTTCGCCTGCTGGTGTGGAAGCGGCATACAGTGGTGAGCGAGGCGGCACTCAAACGTATTACGCAGTTAATTGGAGACTTGGAAGCAACCTCAGACAAACCGTTCAATCGATTTACTGATACCCAGGCTCTCGAAGCGATTGATCTAAACTTCGGATACGTTTTTGACTTCTCTCTTTTTCGGCGCCCCTCTTACGCGGGGCGTTCACCGGTAAAATCTGCAATTCTCGTTCCGAGCATCGCGCTCGCTCATTACAGCAAGATGCACGAGCTTCTAACGCGGCATTCATCGATCGAAGTCCGTATCTTCGAAGAGCGTGAAGCAACCGCAAAATGGCTTGGCGTGCCAGTTGAATTACTCACCATTAGTTCTATCGGTAGCTAATAATGAATCCAGCTTCTACAAAACAGGACCACAAGCAGAGCGAAGAGCAGCTAAGCTTGCTCCAGACGATCTCGATGGAGGTTGCGGCAGCCAGCGATCTGGCGTCTGCGTTGGAAGTAGTGCTTCGTGAAGTTTGCGAAAAGACGGGCTGGGTGGTCGGCCAGGCGTGGGTGCCAAACCCAGATGCGACTGCTCTTGATCTGGTCGCGGCATGGTATTTTGGCAATGGCGAATTGAAACCCTTCAGGGCTCTCTCTGAAGAGTCTCACTTTAAACCGGGCGTCGGACTTCCCGGACGCGTGTGGGAGTCAAAGCAGCCGGTTTGGGTTGAGGACGTCATCAACGATCCTAACTTTCCGCGATCGGCTGCGGCGCGAACGGCCCGTCTGAAAACGGGCGTGGCAATTCCAATTTTGTCGCGCCGCAAGGTCATCGCTGTTCTCGAGTTTTTCATGCGGGAATCACGGAGCCAGAATGAACAATTAGTTAACGTAATTGTGGCAGTCGCCGCGCAATTGGGTCTGATGATGGAACGAAAACGGGCTGCGGAACAACTCTCAGATACGAACGAAATTCTCCAGTCCATTTTGTCGAATATGGGGGACGCAGTTATTGTTGCTGACAAGGGCGGCCACTTTCTCGTCTTTAATCCGGCAGCCGAGCGCATGTTCGGAAAAGGTGCAATTCACCTGCCATTTACCGAATGGTCGCAGCGTCACGGACTTTATCTCGCGGACAAGACACCCCTTTCCGCAGGATCAATTGCCTCTGACACGCTCGATCCGAGGCGAGGAGGTAGACAATGTCGAGATGTTCCTTCGACATGAAAAGGCGCCACACGGGCTATGGACGGAAATCACGGTCGCCCTGCGCGCGCACTGGCGATGTGTAGGCGGCGTCATCGTTTGCCGCGATATCACTGAACTCAAAGAGGAAGAATTTTTCGTGCCGACAAAGTCGGGTCCTCGAATGATCGCCGCCGATGCGCCGCTGCGGATGTTCTGACCAGCCTTGTTCTTCTCATGGAAGGTCAGGCGGACGGACTGCGTTGTTCAATTCTTCTTTGAACCGCGACGGAAACACGTGCGTCACGGCGCGGCACCGAATCTGCCAGAAGCTTATGTGAAAGCCGTGAACGGGGCACCGATCGGACCGCGCAATGGTTCTTGTGGCACCGCCATGTACGCGACGACCAGTTGTCGTCGCCGATGTGATGAAGGATCCGCTTTGGACTGATTACCGTGAGTTAGCGCAGATTAGCGGACTACGCGCCTGCTGGTCGACACCGATTCTCTCCGCGCAAGGTGATGTGTTGGGTTCGTTTGCGATGCCGCCAGGAAAATCGCGGACCGCGACCAGAGGAGACGCGGTTGACGCAAATCGCCACCCACATTGCCGGTATGCCATTGAGCGCCAACGACAGCAGGAAATTTTACGCGAGCGCGAAGCGCGTATCAGTCTTGCGGCGGAATCGGCCGATCTCGCTTTTGGATTCTGTATCCGGAACAGAACACCGCGTGGATGAGCGAAAAGGCCGGCTGATTTACGGCTTCGATTCAACCTGCCGTTGACCTGCGATTTGATCCTGTCCCGTGTCCATCCGACGAGCGAGCGGCTGTCAAGGCGGCTTATGATCGTGCGTGTGCTCTTATCTGGACGTTCGAAAGCGAGCACCGTCTTCGTTTGCCGTATGGGAAAACGCGTTGGGTGATTATGCGCGGACGCTGTTTGAAGGATGAGGAAGGAAATCTTGTGGAGACGATTGGAGTTACTCTGGACGTCAGCGCGCAGAAGCAGGCTGATCTTCAATTGCAACATCAACGCGAAGAGATGGCTCATCGGAACCGGGTCTCTTTGATGGGAGAAATGACCGCATCATTCGCCCATGAGCTCAATCAACCGCTCACCGCGATTGCAAACAACGCCTCCGCCGCGCGTCGTTTTCTCGAGCGCGGAAATATCGATCCGGCGTTGCTGCAGCAACTGTTACAGGACATGGTGGCCGACAGTCAACGCGCAGGGGAAGTGATTCGCGGAATTCGGAGTCTGGTGCGCAAAGAAGCGGGGGTTCGCACGTTGTTAGATCTCAATGCAGTTATCACAGACACCGTGCGACTTGTTAGCACGGACGTGTTGAGTCGGGAAAGTGTAGTCAGCACGGAGCTCGACCCGCAGCTACCCCAAGTCAACGCTACTCTCGTTCAGATCCAGCAGGTTCTGCTCAACCTGATTATGAATGCGCTCGATGCGATGGAGGGACTGCCGCCGGCCGAACGCCGGATCATTATTAGTAGCCGCTCGAACAAGGGAGACGTCGTCGAAGTGAGCGTGCGTGATTTTGGAACGGGATTACCGAAGGAGAAGCCGGACAAAGTCTTCGATCACTTCTTTTCGACGAAACAAAAAGGAATGGGGATGGGCTTGGCCATTGTTCGATCGATTATCGAATCGCACGGCGGGACGATTGTGGGGGAAAACGCTCCCGACCGCGGCGCGTGCATGATCGTTCGCCTGCCCGCCGTGCGCGGGCAAACGCAAACAGTAGCCGCAGCATGAGCAATCCGAACCAAGCGGACGAGCGCGAGGTTTGTCTGGTGGATGACGACCCTTCCGTTCTCAAGTCGATGCATTACTTGCTCGCATCGGAAGGAATCAAAGTTCGCACGTTTGGCAAAGCTGAAGATTTTCTTGCACATGCCGGCACTCATCGTGTGCCAGTGGTTGTGACTGACATCTGGATGGATCAGGTGACTGGCCTGGAAGTGCTGGCCCGTCTTTGCGCCATTTCACCCAAGACTCGTGTAATTGTCATTACCGCGCGAGGATCTTGCCGCGCGCCACTGCAATGCGATCGGCCCGGTTGCCTTTTTCATGAAGCCGTTCGACGATGAAAAATTCATCGCGCGGTTCGCGACGCTCTCAATCAAAGCCGGAAATAACAGAGTGCCGAATAGAGAGGCGGTTTAAGATACGATATCTCAACGCGCTCCACCCGGATGGAAATGCAATCACAACGGCTGCGCGGAGCCGATTTAGTTCTGTGACAAGATTTCCTAACGCAATATAGGGCTTTTCCCGTGGCGCGTGCAGGGTAAAATGCAGGGTGCGGTGGGAAAATATTGCTACGCAGGAGTGCATTTGCGGTTGTTGGCATACGGCAACCGCGATAGTCAGTCGGGAATTCTATTTCCGTCACCGTTCGAAGGTGGCTCTCGAAACCATAAGGTTGCTGGAGATGAAAGGTGTCTCCCAATCTTTTGAAGCCGCGAGCGTTCACCGGCAGCGCGGCGTAAACAGTTTCAGCCCTTTGACTGGCGACTGCCGGTGATCGGGTTGTGCGTGTTCGTTGGATATTATCTTGGCGCCAAAATCGGTTTTGCGCTCACCTTCAAGCCGTATCCGGTTTCGGTCCTTTGGCCTCCGAATTCGATCCTGGTCGCAGCGCTCTTGTTGACGCCACCGCGCATCTGGTGGTTCGTCCTGCTGGCCGCGTTTCCGGCGCATTGTGCTGCGCAAATACAGAGTCACGTTCCGCCGCTGATGATTTTGTGCTGGTTCGTCAGCAACTCCTCCGAAGCGGTGATCGGCGCGGGTCTGACGCGCTACCTGGTACGTGGACCGATTCAGTTCACAAGCCTTCGCAACGCGGCCATTTTTTGCCTCTGCGTCGTGTTCGCCGGTCCGTTTCTGTCGTCGTTCCTGGATGCGGCGTTTGTCAGATGGAATGCTTGGGGTCAGGGCACCTACTGGGACCTGACCCGAATACGATTTTTTTCGAACGCTTTGGCGGCATTAATAGTGGCGCCGTTGATCGTAACGTGGGCGACGAAGGGAATTCTTGCCGTGCGAACAGCTGGACGCGCACGTTTGCTGGAGGCATGCCTTATCCTTTTGGGTCTGCTCGCGATCGGTTTCGCCGTTCTTTATAAGTTCGGACCGGGAGCGGATTCGGCTCTTCTCTTTTTGACTCTGCCATTCCTCCTTTGGGCAGCGGCACGGTTCGGCTCCCTGGGAACAAGCACGGCTCTCTCGATCGTCGGTTTCCTGGCCATTTGGAGCGCATCCCTGGGCCATGGCCCGTTCTCCGGCGGAACAGCCGAACAAAACACGTTTTCAATCCAAATATTTCTAATCGTCTTATCGATTCCAATGTTGTTTCTCGCTGCTGTGATCGAGGAACGCGCAACGGGAGAGACCGAGCGGCGCGAAAGCGAGTCGCGTTTTCGGATCGTGGCAGATGCCGCGCCGGTCCTTATCTGGATGGCGGGTGTGGACAAACTCTGCACATTCTTTAACAAACCGTGGCTGAAGTTTACCGGCCGTAGCCTGGAGCAGGAAGTGGGGAATGGCTGGGCCGAAGGCGTGCATCCAGACGACCTACAAAAATGTCTCAAGATTTACACGGAGGCATTCGATGCGCGCAAAGCGTTTGTGATGCAATACCGGCTGAGACGTTATGATGGCGAATATCGTTGGATTTCGGATCAGGGCGTGGCCCGGCATGACGCGCAGGGAAACTTCGTCGGTTATATTGGTTCGTGCGTGGACGTCACTGAATTAATAAATAAGGAGCGGGCGTTGCGCGAATTCGAGGAACGAGTTGTTCTTGCAGCCCAGGCGGCTCATCTCGGAGTGTGGGAAATGGATACCACAACCTACGAGATTTGGATGTCTGACGGCGCGCGCACTTTGCTTCAATTTGATTCCGAGACAAGCCTTGATCACGGCAGGGTTCAAGATCGCGTTCACCCGGAGGATCGTGCACTTCGCGATTCCGCGGTCAAAGGCGCAATAGAATCGCGAAGTGAATACGAAATCGAATATCGCGTTTTGTTACCGGATGGGACTCTGCGCTGGATCAGTTCGCGTGGACGATGTGTAACCGGGGAAGACGGCACCCGGCTCATCGCTGTTTCCATAGACATAACGCCGCAGAAGGAGGCACAAGACCTGTTCCGCCTGGCCGCGGAAGGGTCGCATTTGGGCGTCTGGCACTGGGATGAAGTAGCAAACACACTGACTTGGGACGGCGCAACGCGGGACATGTTCGGCGTCTCGGCCGACGCAGAGATAACAATCGACACATTTTACAGAGCCTTGCATCCAGATGACGCAGAGCGAGTAAAACAGACTTGGCGTCAGGCATTCGAGTTACGGCTACCATATCAGATTGAATTCCGGACACAGAGAACGGACGGCACCATTCGCTGGGTCCATGCTCGTGGCCGCGGCTACTATGATGAGGCGGGGAAGCCGCTATGGATGACCGGCGTGCTCTTCGACATCACTGATCGGAAAGAGGCGGAACTCCAAGCCCACCAGAACCGGGACGAGCTGAGCCATCTCAGCCGAGTGGCAGCGATGGGTGAATTGGCGGCATCGATCGCCCATGAATTGAATCAGCCGCTCTCGGGTATAACGAGCAACGCCGCAGCTGGACAGCGCTTTATTGATCGCGGCAAAGTCGATCTTCGCGAACTTCACGATCTGCTCGGTGACATCGTCGCTGATGGGCGCCGCGCCGGCGATGTGATTCGCGGCATCCAGGGCATGGTGAAAAAAGATGTCTCGGCCCACCGGCGAATTAATCTAAACGATGTTGTAATCAGCGTGGTGCACATGGTAAAACCCAGTGCTATGCTTCACTCCTGCGAGTTGGGTACTTTTCTGGACCCGGATTTGCCAATGGTTGAAGGCGATCCAGTTCAGCTGCAACAAGTCCTGCTCAATCTCATTATTAATGCGTTCGATGCGATGCGCGACACGCCATTGAGCCGCCGCAAAGTAGTAATCGCCACAGAGCGGGACGCGGATGGTTTCACGCGCGTTAGCGTGCGCGATTACGGAGTTGGTATTTCCGCGGAAGCGCGCGAGCGACTTTTCGAACAATTTTTCACCACGAAGTCCAAGGGATTGGGGATGGGTCTCTCGATCGTGCGTTCAATCGTTGAATCACACGGCGGCACAATCGCGGCCGAAAATGCGGATGGCGGGGGAGCGCGGTTCCAGTTTACTTTCCCGGCGAGCGCCAAAACCTCAGCTGTATGATGATCCCTCCAAACAGCCTGGTCTTCGCGATCGACGACGACTCGTCGGTGAGAAAGGGTCTTACTCGACTACTACGCTCCGCGGGGTACCGAAGCGAAATTTTTGAATCGGCATCTGATTTTCTCAAACGCGAACAACACGCTGGACCCGCATGCGTAATTGTCGACGTGCGGATGCCGGGTTTAAACGGGATGGATCTGCAGGAAACTTTGATTCAGCGCCGCCGGCAGGAACAGCTCATTTTTATTACCGGTCATGGCGACATCTCGATGTGCGCTCAGGCGATGAAGGCAGGCGCAGTCGATTTTCTTCCAAAGCCGTTTCGCGATGATGAGTTGCTTGGATGTGTTGAGCGTGCCCTGATTCGGTCAGCCGAGCAGCGTCGGCGCAAGGCCGAAGAGAATGAAGCTCAGAACCTTCTTGGTCTGTTGACGCCTCGCGAGCTCGAGGTGATGCAGCTGGTCGTCGCCGGCATGTTGAACAAACAGATTGCCGGAGAACTTGGCACGGCGGAAAAGACAGTAAAAGTTCATCGCGGCCGCGCGATGCGGAAGCTGAATGTTAGTTCCGTTGCGGAGCTAGTGAGGTTGACGGAAAAAGCGTGCCTCGCACCTGCGGCTAACATCTAAGACTAAGGTCTCATAGCTTTCGTCAGAGCAGGTGCTGTAATATCAGGCCTTGCGAACCACCACTGCCTCCTTTGTTGTTTGCCTGCTCGACGATGACCCCTCGGTGCTGAAGGGATTGGGCCGTCTTTTCTCGTCGGCTGATCTGGACGCAAAAACATTTGACGATCCCACGGAGTTCTTGCGCTATGCGCAGACTCATCGCCCACCGGTTGCGTTGATCGATGTTTGTATGCCCATTATGAGCGGTTTGGAAGTTCAATCGCGGCTTGGCAAGATCTCGCCTTCGACGCGCGTTATCATTTTCACAGGGAAAGACGATCCGCTGGTTCGTTCTACCGCTTTGAACGGAGGAGCTTCGGCCTTCCTGACCAAACCTTTTGACGATGAAGAACTTCTCACTGCCATCAGGCTCGCGCTCACTTCCGCGGCATGAAAATCTCGTTTCCAAAATATGGCATCGACGAATTGCTAACGCAGAAACGGCTTGCGACATGCATTATTTCGTTTGTCGCGCTCGCTGTTTTCGCTGGTGCGCTCGGAAGTTACCTCCTTGGAAATAAGTTCTGGCTGTTGATGATCGCCGTGCTTGGCATTGCCGGCATCCTGCTTTGGCTTGGTGCAGCGGCAGCTATTTCCCTTAGCCAAAGTAAGGTCGACGAAGCACCCAGCGCTCCCATCGAGGAGAACGCGCCGCAAATTACATATCAGTGGGATTATCGGCCTAGAAAACCAATTCGAGCACGCAGGGTTCTCGAGAGCCCAGGCACAAAAACGTCCGATGATCTGAGTTCTGATGTTTTCGTGACCAATGGCAGTGTCTGGTCCAATGACGACTCAGATAAAGGCGCAACTCCTGCTTTTATTAGCGATCCACCCCATGCCGAAGAACCGATACCGAAAGCGCTCTCGCAAACCAGTGACCCCGTCAGCGCGTCGCCCACTGTCGATGATGAGGCGTCCGAGGTACGACTAAAGTCCTATAGACAATCCAACCGCCGTCGCTGAATGCTCGCTGCAGATCAAAAAAAGTGAAAAATTAGTCATTGACAGCATCACCACTTATCAGTTATCAAGCCTATTGTTATGAAAAAATCATACGCCTTAACTACACTTCTGGTTGGACTTCTC
>JAALOD010000142.1:4423-8271 GCA_013372845.1 Candidatus Udaeobacter sp. | reverse complement strand
GTACTCGCTCCTCCGCGCGAATGCGGCAGACCATAGCCGCCCAACCAAGCAAGGTGAGGACGAGAGTGACCACATTCCATACCTGAAGGTTAAAGCCAATATGTGCGATCACGTACGACAGATACAATGGGTGACGGACTACTCGGTAGGAGCCATGAGTCACAAGACCTCTCAGCGCCGGCCGAACGCCGAACCGCTTCCCGATCGTCAGCAGGCAAACAATACTGAAAACGGCCGCGAGCGTTACCAGAACGAGTCCCCCTTCCGGCCACGCCACTTTACCCGGCCACCAGTATAAGCAGATTACCTGGGCATAGGGACACACATAAGCGACACCAACCGCAATGTTCGATCGAACTGAGTAATCCGTCATCAGCGGCTCGGGCCGTGTAAGAGCGACCGCAAGAACCATCAAATGTTGCAGGACGTAGAGCCAGCCTACGAGTCCTAACGTGGGCGTCAGTAGAAAAAGGACGCCTAACGCCGTTGCGGTGACACAGAACAGGAACAGGTCAGCAAGCCGACGCTCAACAATCGGCGGTAGCTCAATAGCATGGAAGTGAATGTTAGTCCCATGTGATGACGTTCTCATTTCGTCATCGGTGCCACGGTGAAGCACCTGGTTTCACTAGAGCACGAGTGGTCGTGCCAGCTGGAACTGCAATCGTTTACCGGCTGCAATGGTGTCCCAAGCCAGGGATACCTTTACATCACTTGATGCCCTGAAGTTGTTAGCTAGAAGTCGTGGACCAGTAGTTGTGATCGGAATGTCCCGTCCGCCGAGACGCACCCCGATCAGATTGACCGTCAACCGATCACTGGTACTGATCAACCGACGTGAAGTGATGATTTTGCCACTGAAGTATGTGCCGGCAGGAAGAACGACCTTCCCGTTCACCGCGGCCGGCTGTACCAGTTGTGCTGGCACGGGTGTGCCGGGCATGTCGATCGAGGACACAGTCTGCAAGGTGTACACGGTTAGAATCGTCCCGGCCGGGATGGTGGCGCCTATTGCCTGACATGCCCAGCCTACTAACAGCCCGCACGCAATTGACAACACAGTCTTCATGAGTCCCTCGTTCCCAAGGTAGCAAAGGCCGGCTTACTTTCTGCGCCGCGAGCTGTTTGGAGATCGTCCTGCGTTTCGTGCCAAGTCTCGTCCGGGTTATATCGATCCATGGCTTGGAACTTCTTCAATGTATCCGTGCCAAGATCCTTTTCGTAAACTTTACCATCGGGACCGACGATAAAGGTCTTTACTCCAGTAACCCGGTAGTCAGCCGGTGCCGCGGCAAGGGCACAACCGCCAATCATTGCGCCGCCAATGACAAAGTCCATTTGGCCCATGGGCGCAGCTGGTCCCTGGCCTTTGAGCACCTTGAAGTAGTAACCGTGGTAGGCAGTGTCTGGTTTGGCCGAGTAACCTTGCTGCAATGCCTTTGCCACTTCCGGCCCAACTGGTCCGCCCCAAGTGCCATCCGCATTTTGCCATGCCAGGCCGTCGTGTTTCCCGGGACTGCTGATAATGTTTTGCGCATACTGATTTACCTTTGAATCATCGTGCTTTTCCGTTGCGTACTCGTGTTGCGCCTCAACGAAGCCGCGACAGACCGCAATCGCATTCAATTCATTCGCACCCACACGGCGATTTAGTATCTCCTGCCGGCCCAGCTTTGTATCGAAAATCCATTTTCCGTTCTGTTTCACCAGCGGGATGGGCAGCGGTAAGCTATCGTTGCCCACCGAAATTATGGCGCGGTTCGGATGTCTTTTCTCCACCTCAATCGAGAGTTTCTCTTCCGCCTTGGCGGCAAAGGTCTGCGCCTCATTCTTGTCGGCTACCGGATCTTCGGAGCTAACAATATCAGTGCTATCCGGGCCCAAAATTTCCTTCGCGGCTGCCGGATCGAAATTGGCCGCGACTTGAATCAAGGCATCGGCTGCCTTCTGCGGTGTATCGAACTGTCTTTGTCTCGATTCTGCTGGCGCCGCCCGCAAGCTTACCAGGATGGTGAAGTCAAGGATCGCACATACTAACAGGGTGAGTTTGGACGAAATCATGATGGTTGTTCCTTTCATTGCTGGTTGTTGATCGATCTAGTCAGGGCCCGGTGGCGGTGGTGGCGGAGGCGCTCCACCGCCAGGCAAGCCACCACCGATCGGCGGGCCGCCACCGAAGCCGCCGCCCATCGGCGGACCGCCCGCACGTAGACCCTGCGGCGGACCCATTCTGGAGGGCGCCATACTTTGAGCGCCGCGGCCGCTGAAAGAGCGGGCGAGATCTCCATTGGACGGTCCAAAGGCTCCGCCCCGCGCGGCGCTGGGCCAATTCGACGGCACGCGATTCCCCACGCGGTTCGGAGCGCCAACGCTCGACGGTCTCGCGCTCGGACGGGCACCGCCGGTCGGGCGGGACAAGTTATTTCGAGCCAGTTGGTTGCCGGCATTTGCGCTGGTCGGTTGTGAGAACCGATTATTTTGACCTAATTGATTGGTAGCACGTGCTGTTACTTGCTGCGATGCTCGATTACCCGCGCCTCCGGAAAGGCGATTGTTATCTTGTCCGAACCGGTTCGCGAGATTGCTATTGCCATAAGGGGTGTTTCCGCGATGGGCCGGATTGTGTTGCCACGCACCTTGCCCTTGAGTTGGGAGCCGCGAAGAGCTATTGGCCGCACCCCGGTTCCAGTTGTTAACGTTATTGCTCGCGTTGTTAACCCTATTGTTCCAGTTGTTGTTTACCTTGTTGTTCCAGTTCCTGCTGTAACTCTTGTTGTAGTAGTTGTCGTAGTTCACCGAAGCATAACGGTCGCGCCAATTGTAATACCCCCACGCGTAACCACCGGCCGCAGCAAGAGCATAGCCGACGTACGAGTAACCATCATCAGAATAGCCCGAAGAAGAGTTTGAATAGCCCGAATAATCTGAATAGCCTGAATAGCGCGAATAGTCTGAATCGCCTGAGTCACCGTAGACCACCTGGGTGTTATACGTTGGAACGTAAACTATGTCCTGCTGTGCCGGTTCGATCGTGATCGCCTCCTCGCCATGTTCCGTTGTCTCAGTTGCGACCTTCTGCTTGTCGTTGGTCTTGAGCGCGCCGTTCGCCTGTGCCTTTGCCCGGAGCCTCTGCACGGCGTCCATGACATCTGATTGCTGCGCGAGGAAGACGTTCCCGAGATCGGTGGTCCACTGAATCTTATTTGCGAGCTTGTTGACTACCGCGGGAAAGGCGGCCAATGCCTGCACACTTGGGTCCCAGTTCTGCTGTACCACCGCCTCGGCGAGCCCCTTGCCCTTTAACTTCTTGTTTTCATCCATCCATTGCTTGAGCTGAACTATTTCAAGAGGATAAGTTGAAGCAGCCAGCACCTGGATAAGGAGCGGGTCCGGGTAAAGTGCGATCGGAGCGACTAAGAAATCCAACTCCTCAGGACGTATCGTTGGCGCGGGTTCGTCTTCCACGGGCTCCGTCGCGGAGGTTTGGAGCTGCGTCTGCGTGTCTAGAGTACGGCTAGGCGGTTGAGCGAAGCACACGGAAACAGCGCTAAGTAAAAAGCCCATGAAGCACACCCGGAGGAAAGAAGATACAACCTCGCGCAGCGCTACTGTTTCGATTTTAGGCGTGACGTTCATATTGTGTGTTCCTTGTGGTTGTTAGTAGAGAAAAGTTCCGCGGCGAGTAAGCGTTTGTGAAAGACTTTGTTCCTTGCCTCAACATGCCTGACGAGCATGCTGCGCCCTGCCTGAAACGTTCAGAAATAAAGCGGCGAAGAAATTCATAGACTGTGAGCCAGCGATCAGGATCGAGGTAAAGTTTCCGCTCGACTGTGTTTGCATATTCTTTC
>JAALOD010000142.1:2481-4323 GCA_013372845.1 Candidatus Udaeobacter sp. | reverse complement strand
CCAGCGATCAGGATCGAGGTAAAGTTTCCGCTCGACTGTGTTTGCATATTCTTTCGTCAGCCGAACCAGAGTTGATAAAGAATGCCCAGGACCGCGAGGGTCAGTCCGCCCAATACAAAGACAACTTCTTCGGCGCGGTTGTGCCTAACGACCGGTGCGTCGTTCACGACTTCGAGATCGCGGTCGAACAACCGATCGCGCCGGCGGTAAATGAAAGCGCCAGCGCCCAAGATAAGAAGCAACGCAATGGTGAATCCGATGCGCAGTGCAGGTACACCCGCCGGTTCGATGAAGTTGAGTAGAAAAGCGAACGTGTTCATGTCGACCTTACGCAGTGGCGAGAAGCTCGGCTTCGATCGGGGCAAGGCGTTCTCGAATGCGGGACGAAGTTTTTCCAGTGCCACGACCTGCAATCGCCGACGCCGTTCGCGCGTCACGCCAGAGCAACTCCGCGAAACGTTCGTCGTACCAATCACCGATTGGGCAATCGCCGTCAGGCTGAATCCATTCCGGATGTTGCACTCGGAGCGCATCGTGAATGTCACGCTGAAGTCGCAGATATGTTTCGGGCATTTTCATGTTGACCAAACATTCTCGCGTTCAGGAAACGGAGTGATGAAATGATTCCATCCGCGTCCGCAGTTAAAGATCGACATGTTCAACACGAGCATGGCATCATGCCGGCGGCGAGGCCGGCGAAACCAGCGTCGCAATCTGACGACATTACGGTGGCTAGAATTTAACGTTTTTATGCTGATCGTCTCCTTTCGTTAGGCTCTCAGGCGTTGAAGCCGAACAGCCCGACAACTAAAAATCCAAAAGATCGACATCGTGATCATGGCCGTATTACTGGTTAACTGTTGAAAGTGCCGGTGCTGGCGGTCGTTAGCGTTCATTGTTTGTTGTATCACACCTCTATCTCCCGAGTTTGGAGGTGTACATTTCACAAGACTTGAGATTTTTTTGCGGTGTCGTTTTACGCGGCGGCGAGAAGCTCTGTTTCGATCGGACACAGGTGTTTCTTGAATGCGCGACGGAGTTTTCCCAGCACTGCGGCCTCTAACTGGCGCACGCACTCGCGGGTCACACCGAGCTCGCGTGAATAGCTGCTCAGCGCGACCTCGTTTTTGTTCATGTTGGAACCCTAACGATTCACAGCACATCATTCGCACTGCGCGGGTGCCGGATTTTTAATGCTGGCCGCGAGGTGATTCCCGCCCGCTACCTCTTTCGATTGATCCGGTCGAGCGCTGGCGGGATGTCGGCAAAATGATCGAGCCACGCATCCGGCGCGAGCGTTTCTGGCGGCACGCGCAGATAACCATAGCGCATGAGAATGACCGCAGCTCCGGCCGCGCGCGCCGCGGCATGATCGTTCTCGTTGTCGCCAATCATTACCGATTCGTCAGGCGATGCGCGAAGCTGCTCGAGCGCGGTGAGAAGATGCCGCGGATCGGGTTTTCGAAATGGCACGGCGTCGCCGCCGACGATCACTTCGAAATATTTTGCGATATTGAAGCCGTCGAGCACCGCGAGCGTCGCTGCTTGCTGTTTGTTCGTGCAGATGGCAAGGCGCGCTCCTGATCCGATTAAGGAACACAGAGTGGTCGCAACAGCCGGATAAAGGCGGCTCAGTCGTGTGGGCGCCGCTTCGTAGAAATCGAGAAACCGCTGATGCGCGTTTTCAAGATCGACAACTTCGCCGGTGGCACGCAGCGCGCGCCCGACCAGCGCATGGGTCCCATCGCCGATCATGCTTCGCACTTCGTCTGCCGACAATTCGCGCCGCGCAAGGCCGCGCAGCATCTCATTCAACGCCGCACGCAAATCCGGCAGGCTGTC
>JAALOD010000142.1:0-2250 GCA_013372845.1 Candidatus Udaeobacter sp. | reverse complement strand
CAGTCGAATCGGCCGTGAAACTATCGCAAAGATTCGGGTGCCTTTCGGGCCCAACGAGTCCGGCTGCGCGTCAAACCTTACTAACGTACGTTGCGCATGATCAAAACGAAATGCTGGGGAGTTTGTTTTGAGAAAATCGGCCGCCAATTCACGTTGGTGTTTCTCCGAGAGATCCCCCTCAGTGGCGTGTTTGTCTGTCGCCCTCACACTCGTATCTCACGAATCCGGCGCGGGAAATTTCAGGACAATCTAAGAATCCTTGCGTGCTAAGTTTATAGATCAACGAGCACGCAGCGCAGAGAGTGCGCTTATTTCGCCGCAGGCTGGGCGAACTTCTGCATGAGCCCGGCGAAGCCCGGATGGCTGCGAAGCGGGTCCCAGAAAGGCGAGAAGCGAACATCACCGGGCCGAATTCCTCCCGGAACTTCAAGCAGATGCGCAACGGCGGCAATCGCTGCATCGACCTCGCCGACCTACGCCAGAACTTTTGCGCGATTCGCTTCCGCGATTGGCCTAATAACGGCCTCGTTCCCGTTACTGGCTACAGATTGCCTGGCCTGCTTCAGCCTATCTCCTTGTGTCCGATGTCAGCATAGCGAGCGCGAGGAATGACGGTGTGCGCGACCGAGCGCAAACGGAAATATCGAGCAGGTGCTCTAATCTTTCGGCGCCAGGGACGCGACGATTTTCTCGAAGCGCGGATCGCCGCGCAGCGCGTCCCAGAAGGGGAGCAGCTTTAATGCGCCGTAGCTCGCAACGGTTTGTCCGCCGTACGATTGGCCGTTGGCCGCCAAGTATTGCAAAGCGGTGTCCTTTTCGTCCACCCAGGCAGCGATCACAGCGAAATAGACAAGCATCTGACTTCCTTGGATTGAATCTTTTTCTACGGGAGAAAGTTCGATCGCGCGCCGCCCTTCCTGCAACGCCTCTTCTTTTCGCCCCAGCGCGGCGTCGATCAGACCGAGCACGCAAAGCGGTGGTCCATAATCTGGACGCGCTTGCACCATCTTTTCCTGTTCCAGACGAGCCTTCGTAAAGGCGGCGTGTGCCCTGGCCTCGTCTTTCATCATCCGCGCCAGCAAACCTTCGCCAAAACTGCGGCCTAAAAGGACAGGGCCGTCGCCCCAACACGGATTGTCGCCCAGCGCCACCAGGGCCCGCTCCGCTGCCGCTGGATCGCGTTCCGCCAGCGCACATTGAAACCAGGCATCGGCGGCATCAGATATTGCGCCTGGGTCCCCGGCCAGAATCGAATCAATCGTTTCGTGCAACGATCCCGTCTCGGCTTTCCAGTTAAAGTCAACCAGAGCACGGCTAGCTTTCGTGGCGACATCGTTTGGAACAATAATTAAGGCGCGATCTAATACGGCAGCCTGTTCTGGATAGCGCCGCAGAGCCTGATAGCTGAGGGCAAGCTGTTGGAGGGTAAAAGGGTTGCGCGGATCAAGCTCGATTGACCGCTCCAGATTACGCACTCCTTCTTCCTGTTGCCCGCGCCGGCGCAAAATGTAGCCGGTCAATTCAACGACGCGCGGATCATTAGGTAAAGTGCGCCGCGCCAGTTCCAGCTCGGCCAGTGCGCCATTGTAGTCGCGCAGGCAGCGATACAGATATTGCGCTCGCGCGAGACGCGTTTCGCCGGCATCCGGTCGCAGCCGTGTGGCTGCTTGCAGAGCCGCTTCCGTTAAAGCAAGCCGGGCAGGCGTATGCTCGCCTAGCACCCCATAGGCCGCGCCGTGAGCATAGACCAACTGGTAGTAGGCTTCGTAAAAGGCCGGGTCTCGACCCACTGCTTGATTGAGAAGCTCAACCGCCTGTCGCAGCTTTTGCTGTTGGTTAACATTGAAACTTAGCGAGAGAAGCAGAGTCTTGGCCCGAGTGTAGAGATCAAACGCGTTGAGATCCGCGGTCGCCGCACGCTCGATCGTTTTCTTTTCATTTGGCGAAATTTTCGCCTGAAGTTGCTCTGCCACAGTTTTTGCAATTTCACTTTGAACTGCGAACACATCATCGAGCTTACGGTCGTAACTGCTGGCCCACAGATGAGCGTTGGTGCGCGTATCGATGAGCTGCACGTTCACGCGAACCTTGTCGGCTGACCTTTGCACAGAGCCTTCAAGGACTCTGCCGACGGCAAGTTGCCGGCCCACTGTTCTGAGATCGACAGGTTTGGTTTCATAGCTCTCGGTTGAGGTGCGGGCGATGACCTTCAGATCGGCCAGACTGGCGAGCTTCGTCAGAATTTCATCC
>JAALOD010000141.1 GCA_013372845.1 Candidatus Udaeobacter sp. | reverse complement strand
ATGACCTCCCGGGTGGTGATTTGGTTACGGATAACTTCCGCGTCATTGAGACTGAATCCATTTGAACGAATCGTGCGCGCGAGCGCACCAGGCCGCACAGCGCTTGTGTTGTTCAAGGCCTAACCCAGCGCACCAAACGCAAGTCCCAGCCCATAAGTCACAACTGCGACGATGATGCCGATCCAGGTCATTTCCAGACCGGATGCCCACCAGGAACGGATGGTGATCAGTGATTTCAATGCGCCTACGAGAAAGTGCGCGACCAAACTGATGCCGAAAGAAATAATCACGGCGGTCACTCCGCCCGAGAAAAAGAATGGAATGATAGGCACAAAAGCGCCGATCGCTGTGGAGATGGCAGACGAGGTTGCAGCAGTCCATTGATTCGGAAACCGATGCTCGGACAAGCCGAGCTCACTCTGCGCCATCGCCTGCACAAACTGTTCGGGCTGCTGGGCGAGACGTTCCGCCATCTTTTGTGATTCTTCGGGCGTGAACCCTTGTAATTGATAAAAGAGCGACATCTCTTCGATTTCTTCCTCGGGATTTTCTTCGACCTCTGCCCGCTCGCGCGAAATCTCGGCTTCATAGACTTCCGCTTCACTCTTTGCCGCCAAGTAGGCACCTGCGCCCATCGAAAGAGTGGACGCAAGCATGCCAGCAAGCCCTGAGATTAGAATGTAATGTTGCTGATTATTTGTCGCGCCTGCTACGCCCGAAACAATTCCAAATACCGCGCCCAGGCCATCGTTCGCGCCGTAGATCGCATCCGCAACCCAACTGCCGCCTCGCCCATGCCAGCGTTCGCGCTTCAGGATTTTGTCCAGCGCGGTGCGCGCACTAACCGGCGGCGCCATGGCGCTAAGCGCTCGCGCATGCGCTTTTTCCTCAAGCGCGCTTTTCCGCAAAAATTCCTGCACGTCCTGTTCACCGGCGAAAGCACGCTCCGCTTGTTCGTGAAATTCGGCTTCCTGCCGTTCTTCCGTAGCTTCCATCCGGCGAATGGCAATCTCGGCCCCGGCAATTTTGTTCCACCAACGGCTGAGCCGGCGCCCGATCGTGTCGTTCAGCACAGGCGGTTCTTCACCGAGGTCTCTGAGTTTTCTCTCCCAGCGTTGCGCGTGACGTTCTTCCGCTTCGGCCATGCGCAGAAGAACGCCCTTGCGTTTCTCGTCCCGCTCGCGCCCGGCCAAATCGCGATAGGTTTGCGCCGTCTCAACTTCCGCCTGCCAATTGCGTTTAACGACTTCTATCGTCTGCTCTGTGCGCGATCCGCGTGAGGCAGGCCGAAGCTGTCGATCTTCCGACTCATGAGATGGATTTCCGCTGCTCATATGCGCTCAATCAGCTGGTTCGATCGCTGCGCTCATCGCCGGCTCTGCTCTGGCTTTTAGTTGCTGCGCTGTAATCACAATCGCGACTGAACCGATAATCAGCGCGCCAGCAATTAAAACACGGACGCTCAACGTTTCCCCGGCGAAGGCGGCGCCTAACAAGACAGCTACAATCGGATTCACATACGCGTAAGTGGCGACTTTCGCCGGATCACAGTGACGCAACAGCCAGATGTAGGCGGTGTATCCAACCACAGCTCCGATGATTACCAGATAAATGAATGAAGCGAGGGACAACATCGAGATTGATTGCGGATGAAAACTTCGCAGCTCGCCAGTTAGAATACCGGCAAGCAAAAGGAGCAGTCCGCCGCAAAGCATCTGTTGGGCGGCCGTCAGAAATGGAGAGGCAGCGTGTTTCGCTGTGCGCGAATAAAGTGATCCTGCCGACCAGACAAAGGAGGACACGAGCAGAATGAACATTCCGATCGCGGGATGTCGTCCACCGTTTGCAGGGAGACGCAGAGCTGGCCCGAGCAAGACGCCGACGCCAGCAAAACCGCCCACCAGACCAAGCCAGATTATTGGTGGTGGCTTAGGCATGATTCCCGTCGCCCAACCGAGAATCACAATATAAATCGGGACAATCGCCACAATCAGCGCCGCCAATCCTGTGTCGATATATTGTTCTGAAATTGTAACACCGCCATTGCCGGCAAGCAGCAGACACGCGCCGACGATCAGCGATACGCGCCAGTTCGCCCAGCTCGATTTGTACGCGCCTTGCGACCACGCGATCGCGAACATAATCACTCCCGCCAGGAGGAATCGCATTCCAGCCATTAGAAACGGCGGAATACTCTCGATGGCGAAGCGGATGCCGAGATAAGTCGAACCCCAAACGAGATAAAGGGCTGCGAACGCGATGAGGATTCGGATTTTTGTGGGCGCAGCCATGAAGCAATGACAATCTCGCATTCACGAGGCAGAGCAAACGTAGTTCGCCAAAGCTCCGAAGCGTTCACGCCAAAAGCGGCGGAGCACTGCCGCACTCCAAAACGTGGCCGTCGTTGCCAGCCGATATTTCGCGCATTGCGTTTTGGAGTGCGGCGCTGCTGCGCCGCTTTAGCAAAACACGGCAGGAAGCAGTCAATGCTTCTGCTGCAGCCAAGATGACAGAGCGATCCCTACGCGCTGCGCTTGAAGAACAATCGATACAGCAGCAACAGGATCACGGCGCCAACAACCGACATGATCCAGCCGGCCGCATAATTTCCGCCTGCAAAAATGCGGCCGATCCAAGTGCCGACAAACGCGCCGGCGATGCCAAGCAGGATCGTGACGATGAAACCGCCGGGATCCTTTCCCGGCATCAATAGTTTCGCGATGGCACCGACGACGAGACCGATAACGAGTGTCCAAAGAATATGCATAACGAAGCGTTTGTATCGGGTTGATTTGCATCCGGCAAGAAAATAAGTCCGGGAAACGAGCTTACAATTGAATCACTTGCGCGGAGAGGATGTCTTCGCTCGCACAAATTTCCTTCAGCACCTCTTCGCCCGGCGCCGTGTCCAGGTTTAATACCGTGAGCGCCGTACCGCCCGCCTGATTTCGGCTCAGCGACATCGTTGCAATGTTTACGCCATGATCGCCGAGGAATGTGCCAATTCGTCCAACCATTCCGGGTCGGTCCGTGTTTTCCAATACCAGCACAACACCATGCGGACGCGCTTCTACCGGACGATGTTATGCTTACGATCGTGGA
Source organism: Candidatus Udaeobacter sp. (assembly GCA_013372845.1). GTDB lineage: Bacteria > Verrucomicrobiota > Verrucomicrobiia > Chthoniobacterales > UBA10450 > Udaeobacter. The sequence goes on along the minus strand of JAALOD010000141.1, from coordinate 5,226 downwards.
GTGGCGCCGAAGAACGCGCCGCCAACCGAAACAACTTTTCCTTCACCCGCAGCGGATAATTCGAGCATGTCAGTATAATCTCCGGGTGCGCTCAGCCGTGATTCGCTCACTTTCAAACCAAGAGTTTCGGCGAAGGTGGGCGCGTTGACTTCGTTGACTTCGCTGCCGCCGGCTATTTGCAGGAAGCCTTTCAAGATTGAGCGTGTGATTGCCGTCGTATCAACTTCGTTGACTTTGCCGCTGTAATTGATGTTGAGAGTCTCAGCACGCTTCGGTGCAAGCTGCGAGAGAAACCGGCCCAGTTTTTCGCCAAAGCGCAGATGCGGTCCAATGATTGCGAGGGTTTTCGCATCGAGACTGGGCATGTTCACTGCGTTGCGAATGGTGCCTTCGAGCAGCGCAGCGCGGATCGAGTGCGCGATCTCAATCCCAACGCTCTCCTGCGCTTCTGCCGTGGACGCACCGAGATGCGGAGTAAGAACAAGATTGGGGGCGCCGCGCAATTGAGAATCGGCTGGAAGCGGTTCAACTTCGAAAACATCCAGCGCCGCGCCCGCCACATGCCCATCTTGCAAAGCTTTCACGAGTGCGTTTTCGTCGATTAAACCGCCGCGTGCACAATTGATAATACGGACGCCGCGTTTGGTTTTCTGTAATCGCGCTCCATCGAGAATGTGCCGCGTTTCTGCGGTAAGCGGTGTGTGCAGCGAGATGAAATCCGCGCTTGTGAGCAAATCATCGAGCTCGTCCACCAGCTCGACTTGGAGACTGCGAGCGCGCGATGCGGAAAGATACGGATCGTATGCAACCACGCGCATTCCGAAAGCAATGGCGCGCCGGCTGAGTTCGCCGCCGATCCGGCCCATTCCAATAATGCCCAGCGTTTTGTTGTAGAGCTCAACACCTTCGAAATTCTTTTTGTCCCAATTTTTGCTGCGAACGTTCGCGTCGGCCTGCGGAATCTTGCGCGCCGCCGAAAGCAACAGTGAAAACGCATGCTCGGCCGTGGAAACCGTATTTCCGCCGGGCGCATTCAACACGATGATGCCGCGGCGCGTGGCCATCTCAACGTCGACGTTGTCCACTCCCACCCCAGCACGCCCGACCACGCGCAACTTCGCGCCTGCATTCAAAATATCGGCGGTGACTTTTGTCTGGCTGCGTACCACGAGCCCACTGAAGTCCGAAATAAGATCGACAAGCTCTTTCTCGCTTAACCCGGTTCTGACCACAGCCTCGATTGCGCCATCGCGGCAAAGCTCATCCACTCCACGCTGCGAAATTGCGTCGGCTATGAGGACCTTAGGCGGAGTCATCACAAGCTCCCAATTTAAAACTCAAATCTTAAAAGTGAAAACTTCTTCTCGGCACCTGTTAGCCGCGCCTTGCTTGATGAATTCGCGATCAATGGATTAGCCACCGACCGATCCACGTGCCGAAGCCGTAAAAGCCAAGCGGCTCCAATCGCCCGGCAGTAACCAACTCGTCCACTTGCATTCGCAGACGTTCGCTCTTGTTTGCGCCGCCCAGGTAATCATCGATCACCATCCAACGAGAGCCGGCCAGCAAAAGAGCGAAGCGCTAGATGAGGAGTAAAACATCCATGTGAGACATGGCCACGGCGTGACCCGCCCTCTCCGATCGATGGCGTGCACTGTGACTGCGGTACTCGATGAGCTTTGTACATCAAGCTCCATGAAGCCGTCAGGCGGAGGCTGACTGGCTCTGAACAGAATCGCGCTGAGGTTGTGTGATCAGTCGCCGCCCAATTACGTCCGCGCCTTCCCTGGCCCAAGTGCACCATCGTTAATATCCTTTGCATCGGGCGCTTCAGGAAATGATGATTTTGCGCAAGCTCGCATTTCGAGGGCAAATTCGAGGACAAACCATAGAGCAAAAAACTGCGCGAGGAGAGTGAGAAACATTTGCACGGTGATGAAACGGCGAACATCCAGTGACTGAATGACTGCTACTTCGACGCACGCTGCTGCGTTATATAAGTACCCGAGCAGAACCAAAGCCGCGAGCCAGCCCAAACGTCTCCGACGCCTTTCCTGCGTTAAGACTACCGCGACTAACGCAAGCGCGATCAAAAGCAATGGCAGATGCGTTCCGGCCATGACAGAGAGTATCCACCGAATATAGCGCGGCTGATAAATGACCGGCACGCTCCGTGCACTCGATTTCGTCCGGCTCATAAAATCCATGGCTGGGGGATAAGCCGCAGAAACCTTGTGATAGGGCTGGATGTCGAGGGACGTCATACCTCGGTTATATGCATCGAGCGACAGAGATTTGCCGCGGTTGTAGACGGGGCAGATCGGTGCATAAAAAATCGCCATTTGTCGCGCGATTTTTTTGAGGACAAGAAGCGGTCGTTCCCGCCAGATTCGCCAGTAATAGAATCGATAAAACGCGCAAAGAGCGCAGACATTGTTGCCGAAGTGTTTATGTAATTGCGCCGCGATCGAGGTCTGACCGTGCCATAGATAATCGGGATCAAAGCCAAGGGTCGAATAAATCCGGGACCTGGCCGCGACAGATTTCGCGATTTCGTCGCTGAGTGCGCGCTGAACATGCCCAAGCCACTCCCGGGGATACGGAACTTTCGCACCACGTGTGAGATCGTCAGCCATTTGGTCACGGATTAGACTGGCATGAATGACGAAAAGCGTGGTCGGCAAAAATGTCTGGCTCGCCTCGTCATTGCGGCCCAGGAAGTGCTCCGGCAATAACAACAACGCTGCGCTCAGCGCTGCGCCACCGCCGAGCGCGATCTTTTGCCAGATCAACCCCCGCTGAACGAAAAACATCGCGACCGGCAGAAGCACCGCAATCGAGGCAAGCCAGAAGCTTGGCTTTGCCGAGGCAAGCAGAATTGAGCTGAACACTGCCGCGATCCCATACGCGACCGAGGCGGCTTGCCGACCCTCGACGAAAAAGCAGGCGGTAAATTGGATGACGAAGTAAAGATTGACGCTGATAAGAAACGCACACACGCCTTCGGGCCGAAGTTGCGTCTCGAAGCGAATGGGTTCACTCGCGAGGAGAAAAATCGCCGCCGCGAGCAGCCCCAGTCCAGCCTGAACCGCGTGACCGACTCGTGGATTTGGCACGAAAACACGGGCACGACGCCATGTGAGCAGTAAGATAGCGCCAGCCAACAGCCCAAAGAAATGCTGAGCCACCGTGATCGCGCGAAAATCTCTAAAAACGCGCAGCAGCAGATACAGGAATCCCGGATAAATAAAGTTCCGTCCGTTTGTGTGGCCAAACTCAGCCCCGGTTAATTTGCGCAGCGCCGGCGAGAGATATCCCCACGTGTCAGGATCAGCGATTGGATCAAGAGGCAGCGCAAATCTTGCCCAGGCGGCCCAAGCGAATAGGATGAGGACGCCGCTCCAGTAGTAGAATTGCCAAGGCAAGCGTTCCATTATGTGCCGGCATGGATTGGTCCGCGTTTGGTTGAATGATTTGTTCAATCGTTTCCAAAATGTGCGTCAATGCTTGAATTGGCAACCAACGATAAGAGCGCAAAGGCGCGCCGCCGTTGCCTCGAATCTCTCACAGGTGATCGACACACTGCGTCTTCGTCTCGCCTGAAATGAAGCGGCGTGATCTCACGACGAAGCTGTGGGTATTCGAGTTACAGTCCCGCGCGTGAACTCCAAGCCTTGCCATCTACCGTAAAATACGCGAAGCAAGGGGCGCGTCGGCCCGTACCCCAAAGTGACTATTCGATTACGGGCTGTGGCTCAGCTCGGTAGAGCGCCTGGTTCGGGACCAGGAGGTCGTGGGTTCAAATCGCACCAGCCCCATATGAAATTACCGTTTTGTTTCGATCGCTACCGAATCGTGCACTTTCCTCAGTGATGCGGGTCTAAAATAACGGAAAGCGCCCGGCCACTTCTCGCCCGATGCTGATGATTTTCTTTTCTGTGCCTGAATCGCGCACGCCAATGGCCATGGCGATGGTTGCTCCGCCCACGTATGAGCCGACCTCGGGAATGTTTCCAACGCTAACCTTGGCGCAGTGGTAAAGCATCACAATCGCGTCGAGGCCGAGCATGGAACGCTCGGCTGCTTTCGTGAGTTGATGATGTAAGGCTTTTTGCTGACGATACTCGATCAGCTTTCGCATCAAATCGAGACAGTCATCAACGTTGACGCGGGGATTCAAACGGCTGTCCTAGGATTTAGGGTTTAACGAAGAAGATCACGCGCTAAAACTAAAACTTAAAACTTAAATCTTAAAACTGTTCTGTTTACGCTGTTGTCGTCATGCAAGAGCGCACAAAATCTTTCTACGTCGTATTTGCCATGGCAGCGGCACTCATTGTTCCCGCTGCCATTGCATTGCGAACGGTTATTCATCCAGTAATTTTGCAATCCACTTCGAATAACCCGACGCCGCTTGGATACACCTGGAGCCTGGGATTGTTCGTTGTCCCCATCGGAGCCCTGGGATGGTGGTTTGCCTGTCGGCCTGATCTCAAATTTCCACGAAAAGCATTTTGGCGGACTATCGGGGTGCTCACTCCGCTCGGATTCGCGCTGGATCTCATTTTCGGTAACGCGTTTTTCACTTTTCCAAACAACGCGGCCACTCTTCGCTGCGAAATTCCCGCGTTAGGCGGGGCGATTCCAGTCGAAGAATTCATTTTTTATCTGACAGGCTTCATGCTCGTTCTGCTGAGTTACATCTGGTGCGACGAATATTGGATGGCCGCTTACAATGTCCCCGACTACGAGGAAGCGGCCAAGGATATACCGCGCATCGTTCGTTTTCATTTTGCCTCTGTCATCCTTGGTGTCGTCTTGATCGCAGCCGCAATTGTGTACCGAAAGTTCGTCTCAGGTGCATCGGATGGGTTTCCGTCGTACTTTATTTACCTCGTCTGCGCTTCGCTAATTCCGTCGGCCGGCTTTTTTTACACCGCGCAGCGATTCATTAACTGGCGCGCATTCAGTTTCACGTTTTTTCTGCTTCTCCTTATCAGCCTGCTTTGGGAGGCAACACTGGCTTTGCCGTACGGTTGGTGGGAATATCGCAGCAATATTCTGATCGGGCTACAAATCGGAGCATGGTCCGGACTGCCAATCGAGGCAGTCTGCGTCTGGTTGGCGGTGACCTTTACGACCGTTATCACCTATGAGGTGATTAAGATCTGGAAAGCCCTGGGTACCCGCGCGCTGGAAGCATTTTTTGGAATCGGAAAATAAACC
>JAALOD010000140.1 GCA_013372845.1 Candidatus Udaeobacter sp. | reverse complement strand
GGTTGTCGAAAAGAAAGCGACTCTTCGACAGGCGTTCCTCCAGTTGATCGAGTGCCTCAAATAATTTTCGGCAGGCAACCTCATAGGGCCGCTGACGCGTGGCGAAACCCGCTCTGTAAACGCCGTTGTTCACGTTGTCGTGCAGAAAACTGCAGAGTTTCGTGTGCTCGGCTTCGATCTCTTTCGGGAAATAATCGACGTCCTTGTTTTTGGCAAAGTCATTAAAGACGTCGTTAAACATGCAGCAGATATCGTCCTCGGAATTGTTCACGATCTTTTTTGTTTGCTTGTCCCACAGCACCGGTACGGTAACGCGGGCGTTGTAATCGGGATCGGTCGCTTTATAGGCTTCGCTCAAGAAATGGAAGCCGTTGACGGGATCGGTTGATTCAAATGGCGCGCCCGGTGGCATTTTGCCACTCGGGTCGCGAAACGCCCAGCCATTCTCGTCCCGGATCGGGTCGACGATGGTCATGCCAATCGCTTCGTCGAGTCCTTTTAGCTTTCGGAAAATGACTGTTCGACTGGCCCACGGACAGGCCAGCGAGACGTAAAGATGATACCGGCCCGCCGCGGCGGGGTAGGGGGTAGATCCGTCGTTCGAGACCCATCTGCGAAACGCGTCCTCCTGCCGGAGAAACTCGCCGGACTTGGTCTGTTCCTCTGGAAATTGCGCTTTCATTTAACCACGAACGAGTACGAATGCATAACGCCACAACTCGTTTGTGTCGATTCGCCTTTCGCACCTAACCAGGCGAAGGCGGGTGTTAATTAGTTGTTGACCTATTAGCGTGGCTTAAAAAGTGCGGCGTCGAGGATGGACCACAGATGAATGATCCATCCCAGCAAGAAAAACCAAAGAATTGCCGCCAGACAAAACTGGATAATCGCCATCAGCAACCGGCCCTGGAGCAATTGCCCGAGGCCGGGAATAAAGAAACTGCAAAGCGCGGCGAGAACATTGCCGGCTGAACCTTGGCCTGCCATGCTCTCGACGTTATGAGCAGATGCAAAATCGACAAGCTGATTTTGCGGAAATACGTCGTATGAGCCACATCAGTCTCAATTTCCCATGAATTTGCGCTTACAGTCAGCTTCGAAGATCGCGCGCTTTGCTGATGCCGCTCCCGTTGACAGCGAAAAACCCGAATGTTACCGTCGCGCGAATTTACGTGGAAGTCCGCAAAAAGCGGTTCCCGTAGAGATGTGCATACTGTGTTAAACAGTCAGGTCTTAGTGCTCAACCGCCTTTGGCAGGCGGTGAACATCTGCTCGGCGCGTCGCGCCTTCGCGCTGGTGTACGCGGGGCATGCCCAAATTGTTTCATCCGACGAGGCGAACAATTTCATGACGCACGATTTCGAAAGCTGGCGCGACTTGTCGGCAAACGCTCCGGATCAAGAAGTAGTCACGACGATTTCGTTTAAGATTCGTATCCCCCGGGTGATTGTGCTTCTGGTGTTCGATCGGCTTCCGAAGAAGGAAGTGAAATTTACTCGCCACAACGTGTTCGAGCGCGACAAGAACACCTGCCAGTACTGCGGCGAGATTTTCGATCGCAGCGAACTCAATCTGGATCACGTCGTCCCGCGTGATCGGGGAGGTACCACCACGTGGGAGAACGTGGTTTGTTCCTGCATCAGCTGCAATACGCGCAAAGGCAACCGGCTCCCGCGCGAAGCGCACATGAGCCTGATTCGCAAACCGAAGCGGCCGAAGTGGCGGCCATTCGTCCATGTCACATTTTCCGCCCCGCAGCACGACCTCTGGAAACACTTCGTCGATCTTGCGTACTGGAACGTCGAACTGAGCGACTGAGCGCCGCTCGCGCCTGCCTCGCCATAGTCGTGGCGAAGGCGGGTGACTCGTTGAACCGTTTAACGGTTAAAGTGGGGCCGCTTCAACGCTTCAACCGTTCATCTTTTTAACGCATCCAAAATTGGTTGGGGATAAACGCCCAGCCAAATCGTGGCAATAATCAACGCGCTGATCGCCAGACGTGACAGTCCGTTCACAGGGATCTTGTCGACCCTGGCAGAGGATTGCCAATACATTGCGCGAATGACCTTAAGGTAATAATAGAATCCGCATCCAACGGTGATCACCCCGGTGACGACGAGCGCTGTCTGGTGCTGCAAAATTGCGGCATAAAAGATGAAAAACTTTCCCAGGAATCCCGCCGTGAACGGCACTCCGGCAAGCGAGATCATTCCTATCAACATTGCGAAAGCGAGAAAGGGCGAACGCTTTGCCAATCCATCAAAATCGTCAATTTGCTCGCCGGTTTGCTGAGCCACAATTATCAAAACTGCAAAGCTAAGCAGCGTCATGAGCAGGTAGGCGACAAGGTAAAAGCCTATGGCTGACGCGTCGAAACACGCTACGCCGATCAGCAGATAGCCGGCGTGCGCGATACTTGAGTAAGCAAGCAGTCGTTTCAGATTCGCCTGCGGCAGAGCCGCGAGATTTCCATAGATCAAAGTCAGCAGCGCGATCACGACAATCAAGCGCTGCGTTTGAGGCAGCGCCAGGAACGGCTCTAACACTCGGAGCAGCACGACGAATCCCGCCGCCTTCGAACCGACGGAAAGATACGCAGTTACCGGTGTCGGTGCGCCTTGGTAAACATCCGGCACCCAGATCTGAAAAGGTACCGCTGCGATCTTGAAACCGAGCGCTACCAGGATAAGCACCATGCCGAACAGCGCTGCGTTGCGATCTGTCGCTGGATTTGCCAGCGCATCTGCGATTTGTTGTAGATTTGTCTGACCGGTCACTCCGAAAATCCACGCTATCCCATACACGAGAAACGCCGTCGAAAGGGCGCTCAGTACGAGATATTTCGTTCCCGCTTCCAGAGTGATCGGATTGCGCCGGGTGAAACTGACCAGTACATAAAAGGAAATCGTCACCAGCTCCAGCGAAACAAAGATGAAGACGAAATCGATTGCTGACACGAGGTACATCAGCCCAACGCATGTGAAAATGGGCAGTGCGAAAAATTCGCCGAGACCTGCCTGCAGTGTAGCACCAGGAAATGAACTGCGGAGTACCGGTGCGTAGTCGGTCATCAGGATCAGCACGAAGATTGTGGTAACCAACGAGAATTGCTTGAAGAAAATCGACAGGCGATCTGCGGTATAGAAGCTCCAGAATCCGGTTGCTTGACTGGTCGATGAACCGGGGGTTACGAAGAAGCTCGCCACGAGAACCAGCGCGAGACCAGCAATTCCCACGAATGCCAGGACCCGTTTATCAATTTTCGCGGCAAACGCTTCTACTAACAGGATCGCCATCCCCAGCACCAGCACTGCGATCTCAAGTTCTGGCGCTGTGATCATGGTCATCTCCAGGCGATCTGCTGAATGTTGTTGCCGCCTCGCTGCGTCGAGGCGCTCGGGGGATGTTGCTCCGTGAGATAAGTGCGAAGGACAGGCGCCACCGTTTGCACAAGAGATTGCGGGAAGAATCCGTAGCAAAGGAGCGCGCCAATCAGGACCACGATTGGAAGCCGGAGACTGAATCGAAGATCGACAATCTCTTTCCACCGGTCGCTCAGAGCACCCATGAATGTCTTGCGATAGGCGCGCAGCATATAAACCGTGGAGATGACCACTCCCCAAAGCGCAAGCACCGTCGCGATTTGGAAGATGTGAAAGCGATCCATCTCCCAGCCATTCTTGAACGCACCAAAAAAGATCATGATTTCCCCGGCAAAGTTCGCGAGACCAGGCAAGCCGATCGCAGCAAATACCCCGAAGCCAAAAGCGAGGCTGGCAAACGGCATCACTTTGGCAAGGCCGCCCAGTTCATCAAAAACCAACGTGTCGGTGCGCTTTCGCAATTCTCCAGCAAGCGCGAAAAGCAGCGCAATGGAAAGGCCATGAGCAAACATCAACACAACGGCGCCTGTCGTGGAGAGGATCGTGGCGCTGGCAACGCCGAGGAAGATATAACCCATGTGCATCACGCTCGAGTAACCAAGCATCCAATCGAGGCGTTTCTGTGCGATGGTGACGAGCCCAACATAGATGATGTTGCCGAGCAATAGGACCACAAGCAGACCAGCCCAGTGACGCGATCCTTCGGGTAATAAAGGAAGAGCCAGACGCAACAGACCGTACAAGCCAAATTTTTTTAACACACCTGCATGCAGCATCGCCGCTGGCGCTGGGGCCGAGGCATACGCTTCCGGGGCCCAAGTGTGGAATGGAAAGAGTGAGATGAGAATTCCAAAACCAATAAGTAACAGCAGGTAAACATGGCGCTGTGCGTCCGCCCCGATTTGACCGAGGGCGGCGGCAGCCGTTAGAGCGCGAATATCAAGGCTGCGCGTAGAGGCGGGAAAGCTTTGATACAGCAGGATCAAGCCAAGCAGCAAAATAAAGCTGCCAATTGCCAGGTAGATGGTGATCTTCCACGCCGCCGCGACGCGATTTCCGCTGCCCCAGATTCCGATCAACAAGAATGTGGGAATGAGTGCGAGCTCATGAAACGCATAAAAGAAAAATAAATCGATCGAGGCAAAAGCGCCGATTGCGCCGCCGGAAATAAATAAGAGACAGGCGTAGAACGCACTCTCATATCTCTCGATCGTGCCGGCAAACCAAATGGCGGCCAGCGTGACGATGGTGGCGAGTAATATCATTACAAGGCTCAACCCATCGATACCTGTCGTGAAACTCAGGTGCCATTCCGGAGATATCGTAAAGGAGGTAACGTGCTGAAAATCGTGTTGGACCCTGTCGAAAGACACGAGAAGAAACAACGCCGCCGCAAACGCCAAAATCGATCCGGCTAACGCGGTTTTACGGGCAGGTGCGCCGGCCATGATCAAAATGGCGGCCATGATTGGGCAGAAAATGATAAACAGAACCATCAGCGGAAAACGGCGAAATAGATGACGGCGATAACACCTAGCCCGAACAGAAACACGTAAGCTTGCAGATTCCCGACCTGAATAAGCCGCAGCAGCGCCCCGATTCCCCAAGTTCCGCGGCTGCTGCCATCGACTGCGCCAGTATCGATGATCCATCGATCAAAGAAAGCCGAGACGCGCGCGAGCAGTTCCTGTGTCCAGTTGATTAGCCAGGCGTAAAGCTCATCGAAATAAAACTTGTGGCGCAGAACCTCGATATCGATCGGGTCGTTCGCTCGGCTGCGGTAGATGCCAATCGCCAGCCCGCTTCCTACGATTAGTGCGCCGAATGCAAGGGCAGGAACAAAGAAACCCGTTTCCTTTTCTATCGGAAGCGCCAGAAAGTTTCGCGCGAAAAATCCAAACCCGCCCAGCGCGGCAAAAATCGCGAGCACGATCAGCGGTCCCGTCATCACGACGGGTGATTCCTTGCTTTGGCGTGCGGCTTCGCTGCGTGTGTCACCGAAAAAGACGATGACCAGCAGCCGCACAACGTAAAAGGCTGTTAGGACCGCTGTGAACAGTCCCAAGATGAAAATCGGCATGTTACGTTCATACGCGAGCGCAAGGATTGCGTCCTTACTGAAGAATCCACTGAAAGGTGGACAGCCAATCAACGCCAGGGCGCCAACAGCGAAAGTGGCAAACGTGACTGGGAGTTTTCGAGAAAGCCCTCCCATCTTCCAGATATTCTGCTCGTGATGAAGCATCACGATGATCGAGCCAGCGGCGAGGAAGAGTAGCGCTTTGAAAAACGCATGGGTAAACAGGTGAAACATGGCCGCGTCGTTCGAGGCGAGACCGACAGCCATCACCATGTAACCAAGTTGCGACAACGTTGAGTAAGCCAGAATGCGCTTGATATCGTTTTGCTGGGTCGCGATTAACGCCGCCATCGCCGCGGTGATGGTGCCGATCCAGGCAACGACCAAAAGCGCAGTCTGCGATGCTTGAATGACGAACGCGACGCGCACCAGCATGTAAACACCAGCTGCAACCATCGTCGCAGCGTGGATGAGTGCGGAAATTGGCGTCGGGCCTTCCATCGCGTCAGGTAACCAAACGTGCAACGGAAACTGCGCCGACTTGCCAACCGCACCGCAGAAGATCAATAGCGCGGCGATTGTGACAAATGTCGGATGACTTACCAGGTCGGGCATCCGTGGCGTGATCTCTGCGAACACGATGGAGCCGGTCGCCATCCAAACCATCAGGATCCCAATCATGAATCCGAAATCGCCGATGCGAGTAGTGATAAATGCTTTGTTGGCTGCGTCTGCGGCGGCATCGCGAAAGAACCAGTGGCCAATCAAAACGTAAGAGGTAAAGCCCACTAATTCCCAAAAGATGAAGAGCATGACGAAATTGTTCGCGAGAACGATGCCGAACATTGCGAACATGAAGAGCGAAAGGGCCGCAAAATAACGGGATCTGCCTTCGTCATCCCGCATGTAACCCAGCGAATAAATATGGATCGTTGCTCCGACACCGGAAACGACGACAAGCATCGTCTTGCTTAGCTGGTCCAGCGTAAAGCCCAGCGGCACTTTGAGGGCGCCGCCAATGTTGATCCAAGTGAACTCAGCCGCGGCGATACTGGACTGGGTAAAGATCAAACAGCTGCACGCAAAACTCACGAGCACCGCCGCAATCGAGATAAAACTGCTCACCGCTTTCCAGCGCAGCGCGAACAGTGTGATAAAAACCGCGCTAATCAGCGGCGCAAGCAGAATAGTCCACGGCAAAAATGAATTCATCGGATCGCTAAAATTTCAGGCTGCTGATATCTTTGACGTCTGTTGTCTGTCGCGCCCGGTAGAGAGCGACGATGATGGCAAGGCCCACGGCAACTTCAGCCGCTGCTACAGTGATGATAAAAAAAACGAAGACCTGCACGTCGTAGTTAGGCAAGCCGGTTGAATCGACGCGGAACCGGGAAAAAGCGACGAGCGACAAGTTTGCCGCATTCAGCATCAGCTCCAGTGACATGAGGATAATGATGAGATTGCGGCGCAGCATCACGCCAGCAAATCCGATTACGAAGAGAATGCCGCTTACGATGAGATAATCGCCGAGCGTGATCATATTACCGAGGTTGGCGTTTGCTCAAAAGCACGACGCCAATCGTTGCCACCAGCACCAGGACGCCCACGATTTGAAATGGCAGATTGTAATTCCCAAAGAGTGCCGCGCCGATATTCCGAACATCGTCGATTGTCGATCCTGGCAGTGGCGGAAAAGCCTTGTGCGCAATCGTAAGGTGACCGACCACAGAAAAAATCTGACCCAACAAGATTAGCGCAACAGCGAGTCCTCCTGCTGAGGCCAGCCAGTTGATTTGCCGACCTTCTTCGGCGCGAAGATCGAGGAGCATGATGATGAAAAGGAAAAGCACCATCACTGCCCCCGTATAAACGAGCACTTGAATAATCCCTATGAAATACGCGTTTAGCGACATGAAGAGCGCCGCGAGACCGAGAAACGACACGACCAGACTCATGGCGCTCGCCACGGGATTACGGTTGATGACGACAGCTGCTCCGAAGATCAATGTCAGCAAAGCAAAGATCCAAAACAGGAACGGTGACATGAGTTATTGGAGTGGGGGAGTAGCGGAGTAATGGAGAGATAGATTCCTGTCCCCGACCGGCTCCCCACTATTCCAACAGTCCATTACTCCAATTCTTCTCATTTCTTCTTGTTCCATTTCAGTACGACGCCGTGAATTACCCCACCGATCTCGAGGAGTTTCTCCTTGTGATGCACCATCTCTGCGCGCGTGTAGCCGGTAATGGCGTAATCCTTGCGTAGAAAAATCGCCTGCTCGGGGCAAACCTCTTCGCACATTCCGCAGTAGATGCAGCGAATCATGTCGATATCGAATGCCTCAGGATACTTCTCGACTTTGGCAAACCGATCGAGAGAGGGGATTTCGCCCGGAATAATCTTAATCGCGCGCGGCGGACAAATGAACTCGCAAAGCTGGCACGCGACGCAACGCACACGCCCGTCTTCATCGCGGACAAGCGCCGGCGCGCCGCGATAATAGTCCGGCAGGTGGCTGTCCCATTTTTGCTCAGGGTACTGCATCGTCACTTTCGTGCGTCCCAGCAGCAGGTTTTTGAAATGCTTAAACGTGATGGCCAGACCAGCGACGATTGCAGGCAAATACAATCGCTCGCGCCAGTTTAGTTTTGGTCGTGGAACAGTGATGGTCATGATTAGAATGCCGAATTATGAATGCCAAATGACGAATCGGTGACAGAGCGCAAATGACGATTACATCTCCATCCGCAGCTTACGTTTTGGATTTCGCCATTCGTCATTCGTATTTCGGCATTAATCGGGCAGCAAGGCCATTATCCCGGCGACCACGAAGATGTTAACCAACGCGATCTCGAAGAAGAAGAGCCAGCCGAGACGCATTAGTTGGTCATAGCGAAATCGGGGCAGGGTCCA
>JAALOD010000014.1 GCA_013372845.1 Candidatus Udaeobacter sp. | reverse complement strand
GTTGATCGGCGACCGCGCAACGATCCTCTACTGGATGCGGATCGTCTTGCAACCGCTCTACGTTGTTGCCTTCTGGTGCACCTATCGGATCGGCTCGCTGCTCTTTTCCCGGCGCGCCGGCGTCTGGGCAGCCATTCTAGTGGGACTTTCCATCGATTATGTTTTTTGTTCGGTTGAATTCCGGACGGACAATCTTTGGGCTCCGCTTTGGTTGTTGTGCATGTGGGTGTTGCTCAATGGCGCATTGACAATGCGGCGCGCGCTGATCGCGGGTTTCCTCATGGGTCTTTGCTTTGGCGTCTCCATGAAGACATTGCTTCTCGCCATGTCGACCCTAGTCGGAGGCTCGGCGACTCTGATTTTCGTTGGCCGCGAGCGACTGGGTATCGCTTGGGGGCAGATTCTCGGCGCGTTGGCAGCGTTCTTCGCCAGCGCGTTGATTGTTCCTGCTACAATCGCGGGCGCGTTTGCGCTCTACGGCATTTGGCCGCAGTTCCGCTATGGGGTTTTCGATCACAACGTCGTGCCCGGTTTGACCGACCATCCCGCATGGTGGGTGATTATCTTTGCCGTCGGATTTCCACTCGTCACTCTCGGGGCGCGTCGGATTGTCGCCGCGACGCCCGAGGCCGTGGTGGCGGCGCGCCGGAGTTTTGTCTTCGTCACGGCCGGCTTCTTCTTTACCGCGCTCGTTTCCTTTTGGCCCATTCTGTCGCGGGAGGACTACCTGCCCTTCTATCCGCTCGCCTTTGTCATTTGTACGGGCGCAGTTCTGACGATTTCGGACCGCTGGGCCCGGAATCGAAATATCGCGAAGATCTGGCGCGTCATGCCGGTGCCCGCCTTGTTCGGTGTATGCGAATTATTGGTGGCCTTGTTGGTTCACCCTTTCTGGGAAGACAAGGCGAAACTGGAGAGCGATCTTTTGCGGACCACGCTCAAACTTACTGAACCGGGTGACTTCGTTTTTGATCGCAGAGGAGAAACGGTTTTTCGGCAGCGTTGCTTTTATCCCATTATTGAGACGTTTACTGAGGAACGCATTCGGCGTGGATGGATGGCAGACAATGTGATCCAGCGTTGCATTGATACACGCACCTGTGTCGCCGTTTTGCCAGGCAAGATGCCACCGGCCACGTTCCGGTTCGTCGAACAGAATTATTTGCCGATTGGAAACAGATTGCGGGTGGCAGGTGTCCTGTTGCATTCATCCAAGGACGGGAAGCACTTTGCTTTTGAAACCGTTATTCCGGTCTCGTACAAAATCATCGCGCGCGACGTTGGTACTGTAATGGGTGTACTCGACGGCGAGCGGTATGAAGGAGAGGAGCGCTTTCTTTCACCGGGCACTCACACCTTTGTGCAAACTTCCACCGGACACGACCTCGTGGTCTTCTGGGCGCAGGCCGTTGATCGCCAGTTCAGACCGATCGAGTGGTAGTACCTCGCCTGACAGCTGAATTAGATTTCCAGCTCTCTCGCTTTCTCTTCTCTTAACTAGGGTGTCATTTCTAACTTTAACTGCTCCGACGTTCGATATCCGCTCAAGGTTAATGGTGATCGCGCCACACCCTGACGATGAAGCGTTGGCTTGTAGCGTCATTCTCCAGCAAGCGGTTCGCGCTGGAGCGGCCATTCGCATTGTCTACGTCACAGATGGGGATGACAATCCCTGGCCGCAGCGAGCGTTCGAAAGAAAATGGAGCCTGAGTCCATCGGATCGAAAACGGTGGGGAAAATTGCGGCGCGCCGAAGCCCTGGCGGCGCTGCGCGTTCTCGATATCTGCCCTGCGGACGTTCAATTCCTTGGCCTGCCAGACCAGGGCCTGACCGATCTTTTGTTGCGCGATTGCGACAGAGCACTCACGCGAATCACTCGAGTGATCGACGATTGGTCACCCACAGACATCTTTGCGCCTTCGCTCTTCGACATTCACCCAGACCACAACGCCGTTGCCGTGATGATGCGGCTCATCTTCGCCGACTCTTTGGCACCGCGAGTTTCGCAGTGGAATTATTTGGTGCACGGCCACAGCCCTGCGTTCTTCGACCGCGCCGCAGAATTATCATCATCCGAATTGGAGACCGCCAAAAAGCGCGAAGCAATTCGCTGCCATCAAACGCAAATCAAACTGTCGAGGCAACGTTTTCTTAGATACGCCGCACGCCCGGAGCGCTTTCTTCGTGTCGACCGCGAGAGCGCTGTCCGGCGCGATGGCGCCGTTTATTCCGTTTGTCGAGCGCGGGACAACCTCGATGTCGATCTTCGCTTTTCAGCTGATCCGCTTCGTATGCAGAGGAACAAGTTTTTCATTTTGGGTCGCGATTCGCTTGAGCGAACACGCACGTGCCAGATCCGTCTTCCCAGCCGCTCGGCCGATCTTCAGGTGTTGGATTGCGCAACGAATTGCAGCATTGGCATCGCTCGTTACCGGGGCCATCCGTTTGCCGGCGAGTTTACGCTTCCATTGCATCTGTTTTCGCCGATCCACGACTTGTTCATCAAAGTCGATCGGCGTTCGTGGTTCTTCGATGAAGCCGGTTGGATCGCGATTCCGGGTGTGCCGAATCTGGCAAGTATCGCTCTTTCTATGATTTCCGCTGAGCGCACATTCACTCGCGGTTCGATCTTGCACTGAATGGCGAGACGCGACGCCTAACGCCGACTTCATTGTCGATGTTCAACCTGATCCGAAAAGTGCTGTATCCGGTGAAAACTTTTCGATTCTGGCCAAACTCTTTGGCGGAACGATACCAGGCCGTGGCGCACACTGCCGAAGCGGGTGATTTATCGGATGCGCTAGGTTCGGCCAACTGGTTGAAAATGCGATCATTTTTGGAAATATCGGCTCGTCGCGCTGAAATCGCTTCGTCCGTTGAAAAGGAAGTTAATTGGCCCCAGCAGGTATGTCCGACGTTCGATTTATCGCTGGCGGCTGTGGATACCGACAAAGCGGCGCACCGCGTCCTGACAAATCCAGATGGAACGGGCGAGATGAACCGCAGCACTAAACGCAGCCCATCCGCAGATAACGGCGTAACTTTGCGGAAAAGCGTCCAACAAAAAACCACACGCCAGGATCCAAACGTAAACGTTTCTTCTAGCTGCGATCAGTCGGAAAGCACGGTCGAACGGCGCGACGTCATCCAGCAGGCGGCCTTTAGCCATCGTCGCCCGGCGTTTCGCGAATTCATGCAATAAGCGCGACCCGACGAGCAACGCGAAAAAGTAAAACGCGTTGGGAAATTGACCGCTCCGCCACAATTGAAAAGCGATGGCCGCCCACCACGAGTTCTCGATAAAAAAATCGAGATGATGTTCCCATTTGCCGCTCTCGGTCGTTTCGATTTTGACGCGCGCCTGTTTTCCGTCCAGTCCATCGACGATACCAAATATGAGAGCAGCGAGGATTCCGAGCCCGACGTGGCCAAGCGCGAATGCCGCGGTCGCGCTGCATCCGATAATGAAACCTCCAATCGTAATTTGGTTTGGCGTGATTCGCGTTTTGCAAAGAAGCGAGATGATTGCCGTTTCGATTGGTCCGTGAACGTAAGCGGGCAAGTCGAGTGTTCCATTTTGCGCGGAATCGAGAATCACGCGCTCCGCTACACGACGGTTCCGCCCAGGCGGCGCTGAAAAACAGACTGGCCTCACGCGCCGGCGCATCTTGACGACGTAATCATCCTCCTCGGCCGCGTCGACGATATCGATCTCGCGGTTGTCGATCTTTTTTTTGAGTTCCTCAAAAAAAGGCGCCGGCGAAAGCGCAAAGAGAAAATCCCTTGTGACCAATGCAGGCCCACACGGATTCCGGATTAGAGACTGTGCGAATTCTGGTGGATCGGAATCGACAAGTGCGGCGGGAGACTGTTTCGCGGAGAGAGCGGCAAGCAAACGAGAGTCACAATAAATGTTTGCCGGTACTATTAAGAAACGCTCGGACGCGCTTTGGTCTAAAACGAGTTGGGAAGTAAGAGGTCCAATTCTGCCCGAGGCAAGATGGACAATTATTTGTTGGCGCGCCCACGAGCGTTTCGCTAATTCAGCTCCGATGATTTCGGGTGTTGTGGAAAAAACGATCGCGCTGCGAAATCCGAGCCGCTGCAAAATGCGGAGCAAACGTTCCAGTAAGTTGACGCCGCACAATTCGGTCAAAGCCTCGGGCGCATCCGCAATTAAGATTGGCAGGATATTCTCCATCGCCCGCGAGATTAGCGGTGGAGCGGCGAGCTGCCAACTGTCAGCGATTTTCAGTTGGGGCGTGCCTCTGCGTTTGATCGACTTAAGAAATCGAACTTCCCGCGCCCCGCGGGTGGCTGGCGGTGATCCGGCCGTCTTTCATCTCATGGGTCCAATCGCAGGCTTCGGCGATGACAGGATTGTGCGTGGCCAGGAGCAGAGCTTTGCCGCCTTCTTGGACGATATTTTGAAGCAGTTCAAAGGCGCGCTCGGAGTTGGCAGTATCAAGGTTGCCTGTGGGCTCATCCGCCAGAATGATTTTGGGATCATTTGCCAGCGCCCGGGCGATTGCCACACGTTGTTGCTCGCCTCCGGAAAGATGACGACTGGGTCTCCGTAATTTGTCGCCCAAACCAACCGCTTCCAGCAGACCGGCAGCGCGTTCGCGCATCTCACCGTCGGAAAGCTCCCCGAGCTTGCGCATCGGAATCATCACGTTCTCCTGCGCGGTGAAATCCTCCATCAGAAAATGGAATTGAAAAATGAAACCGATGAATTTGCTCCGTCTTCGCGCGAGCTCGTCGTCGCTAAGTTGCGAAACCGACTCCGATTGGATTGAAACGCTGCCGGCGTCAGGCAGATCGAGCAGGCCGAGAATGTAAAGCAACGAGCTCTTGCCGCATCCCGACGGCCCAACAACTGCGTGGACACTGCGGGACTCGATATCCAGCGATACGCCGCGGAGAGCGTGCACGCGTTCTTCTTCTTCGCCCAAATAACGCTCTATCCCTTCGCAACTGAGACAGGTCTCTGAGTTCATCTGGATCCTCGAATCGTGACTACAGGTGGCAATTCAGCAGCGCGACGCGCAGGGACATAACTCGCGATGAACACTGCCAGGATCGCCAGCAAGGTCGCAAACACGTAGTGTCTCCAGTCCCAGGTCACTAGAAAGTAATTCGTGTATAGCAAGCCGCGGAGACGAATGGGAATGTGCGATACGCCCCAGGTCATTAACGCACCAAGCAAGCAGCCGAGCAGTGATCCCGCTGCGGCGATCAAGGCGCCCTGCCACAAGAAAATGGAGGAAATGTCGATCCGCCGGTAACCCATCGAACGCAAAATGGCGATCTCCTTTATTTTCGCGAGGACCGACATGGTAAGAACATTAAAAATCCCGAATCCGGCGAGTAGAATGATAAGAGAAACCGTAATCGCGACGGACATTCTCAGGGTCAAAAAAAGTTGCAGTGTGCTTTCCTCGCGTTCCTGCCAACTCGAAGCGTTGTGCTGAAAAAGCGCTTCGAAACGGCTGGCCAAAGCAGGCGCCCGGTTGGGATTTCGCAGTTTGTATATGATCATTGACGCGCCGGAGGGTTGTTGCAGCAAAGCCTGCGCGACCCTGGCATGCGAATAGACCCGGGTTGAATCAATCGAACCAATTCCTGCCCGAGCAATCGCTGCAACGGTGAATCGCCAGTACTCGCCGTTGGGCGCGAGCAATTGCACCGTGTCGCCGACACCAGCCTGCAGTAACTCCGCCAGGCGCGAACCGATGATGATCGAGCTCGTGTTATTTCGAAAGTCATCGAAGTTGCCGTCAATCAACTGGTGGAGAAGATCAGTCGTTCGCGCATGCAGAGCCGGATCGATGCCGTAAAGTTCGACAGTCGCGTTCTCAAATCCCGCACGAGCGCTGACCGTTCCGCGCAGGACTGGCGAACAGGAAACGACATTGGAGAATTGCCTGCTTACCCGCATGATTTCATTGGCGTTAGTAATGCCTTCAAAATAGAGACGACGCCCGACCGTTGTTCCCTTGGAGCTCTTCGCCGAAACCATCAACGGTTCGTAGCGCGGGCGAAAACGCGATTTGATAACCAGCGCGCCATTGCTCCCGATGGTTGAGTCGATGAAATAGCGCGAAAACCCCGTGGTTTGCGCCTGCGTGCAGATAAAGATCGCGACTCCGAAAACGACCCCGCTAAGGCTCAGAAGTAATGCCCGCTTGCGATGCGTCAGAAAACGCAAGGCAATATAAAGCGGCGGGGTCATGGTTCTTTCGGGGGCGGCGGTGAATTGACCATCCGTTGCCGTACTGCTTCGCCGGGGTGGAATTTGTCCTGGTCGGAAACGATCACGCGGCTGCCTTCTGTCAGGCCGCTGGTCACTTCTGCAAAATCGAGAGTGCGAAATCCAACGCCGACCGTGCGAGAATGCACAATGCCTCCCTTGACGACCAACGCCTGATCGACAAGAAGTGCGCGCGTGGGCACCAGAAGAGCATTTTTGTGCGTCCCGGTAATAATGTTCATCTCGCCGGTCATTCCAGTCATCAAGTTGTCTGGGGGTTCTTCCATCTCCAGTACAACAGTGTACCGCTGAGTCGTTGGATCGGCCGCAGGTTGAACTGAAGAAACGTGCGCGGTGAAAGTCTTGGTCCGATAGGCGTACAACTGCACTTTTGCCTTCATTCGCGGTTTTACCTCACCCACATCTTCTTCGTTTACTTCACCGCGAACGTAATTTTTGTGCGACGAAACGGTGAAAAGCTCGTTGCCGTCCGAAACCAGCTCTCCATCAATTGTCTGGACGTTGGTGAGAACACCGTCGATTGGCGCGCGCACCTCCGAGTTCTTCATCTGGGCCTCGAGTTTTTTCGTTGTTTCTCGAAGCGAATTGAGATTGCGATCGCGCTCAATCCGCTCCGATTCTACTGCGCCACGCAGGCGATTCGCTTCGCTCTTCGCCTTCTGATATTCGACTGCGGGCACATTGCCCGAGCCGACAACCTTTTCGAGTCGTTGCAGATTGTCCTCAGCTGCTTTAAGCAGCTCCGAAGAAGGGAGCGGAACAGCCGCGCGGTCGATGGCCGCCTGCAAATCGCCTCGAGCCTGCTTCAGGTCCCGGGATGTCTCCTCATCGGCGATCGTCGCCAACAACTGTCCTTTCTCAACGCTGTTGCCGATTGCACCACGACCAGCCGAGAAAGCTTCGGCCAACCGAAGGAACCCGTCATTTTGCGCACGAACCCGCACCACAAAGGCAGGCTCGATCCGCACAGTTCCATAAACCGCGGAGATGGCCGTGCCACGGCGGACTGTGACCACTTCCGCCACCGGCATCAGGAAATAATACCACGCGAAAGGAGCAGGAGTGCTGCCCACCGCCGAAAAACTCTTTGATTCCGGCAATTTCAATTTTGAAAGCTAGTGTGGTGTCCATGCCCTTCTTTCAATAAACGGTGCCCACCGGTTATCGTCCGCGCCTGCCTTTTGCCAGATATTCGAAAGCATTATTCCCAAGACACCGAAGCAGAAATGTCCGTTCGATCAGCGAAGAGCTAATTAAGACTGCATGAGGATAACGGCGAGTTTTTGTAGCTGCCTCGCTGCCTGCGCGCCGTGCGGGGCGAAGGCGGGTCGAGGCGTCTGCGTTGCGGTCCGCGCACGGCGACACCACGCGGGCTGTGTGGCTACAAGCCGCGCGCATCTGCACCGCTGCATCTACGCGATTTCGTGTTGCGTCCGAAAATTGAAAATAGCGCCCAGTGGCGCGGTCCCACTCAGCCACAGCGAGATTGTGTTGATAGATCGCCTCCAATAGTCCGCTCTTGGTCTCCAAAAGAAATTTTGTGTAACGCGGTATTCAGTGGCGACGCCAGGCCACTGGCCAGTTTTCCTGCACGGCGTGTGCGCTTTCCTCCCGCGCGGCTGCTGCGGAGAGATTTTTCGCGACTCGGTTGTCTTAAGATCGTTCGCGATACGCGAGAGTTCGCGGGAATATTCACCTCCAGTTTCCGCAGCGTCAGTTCGTTTATCTCCGCGCCGAGCGCCTGAGAACTGCGCCTCCCACCTTGCCGTTGTCTATGACCCGCCACGTATACCGCCTTCTCGCGGTTTCCGATCCAATAAAATCCTGTTCTTGCTCGTGGAGCCTTCGCGATGAATTCCCGTTACCGGAACGTATTCGCCCGGAAGGCTTCCCGTTACGATCGGATAGTAGTCTCTGCGATAATTCGCTGATCTTCGTTGGCAGCGCGCACGAACAACCGCGCAAGTTTAAGATCGGCTCTGCGCTGTAGGCCGCTGCTGTTTCGGAATCGAGATCGACGCGCATGGGATCGATTGCAGTTCGCCCTCAGGCTCGGGCAGCGACGCCTTTCCCGGATCGACCGCCATCGCTAAGGCCAATTGCAGTTGTGCGTCAAATAGGCGCGATGCGCGCTTCAACTTGTGTGTCCAACTCAGATGCTTGCACAGTTGCGCTTGTAAGTGCGCTCTTGCAGCAACCCGGCCTCGTAACGGGTTCTTTGAGTAGTTACGTTCTCCTGCAGCCTTTGTTGTTGTTCCCTGCGGATGATTCCAGCGAGCGATTGTAGAGGCCGCGTAAAACGCGAGGCGCGCTGCGTGCAATTGGTCCACGACGGCAACGTTCAATTGCTGTTGCGCAATCAAGACTTCGATATCGCCGCGCCGCATGGAAGCGGGCAGACCCCAGTTGAACAGGGTCTGGGTTAAGACGCCGCGTCCACGCCAAAGCCTTTACTCCGCTTTCACCGGCGCGATGGCCACTGAACACCCGCTGGCACACTCATTCTCGTCGGCCATGCGACGAACGAAAAACCAGCCGTTGCCCGGCAGCTTTTTCCAGATCTGATTTCGCTTCCTGGATGGCCGGATTTCTTTCCAGTGCGGTTTGGAGGATCGTTTCAATGTGACCGCACGAGTTGGATGTGCGAAACAAGCAACCAAAATCATGCTTAGGAGCTTTGGCGTCGTGCGGCTCCAAAGCTTTCCAAACACACAAATCTTCGCTTCATCGCTGGCCTAACTTTTCGGTGGACGTGCAACATCAGCAGCTTGCGTCGCCCTGCGGTTGTCTTTCTGTGCGCCTCGATTTTTGATCAAAATTTAGCTCTTCAGCAGAACTCCCGCAGGCGTGCGTCAGACGCGCAAGAGCCGCGTTGTGCAAATAAATCGCGCTGAGTCGGGTCGTGCGAGTCCGAGTCACGTCGGATGCGGCTTGCAGAATGTCAGCTGGGTTCCCAATCCAGCGCAAAATTGCTTTTCGCAATATCGAGAGCTTCATCTGCCGCCTGAACATTATTTGTCTCCGTTTCGAGCACGCGGTCAGCCTGTTGGAGATCAAAGAAGGCGCTGCGCACTTCGAGGCGACGGCACGGCGAGCGGCTGCTAGGGCTGCACGCCTGCTTCGCGCCGGGCGCGGGTGGCTTGCATGCGGCCCTTCGTCGCAAACCCATCAAAGATGTTCCACGTCGCGTTTATCCCCACCACGCCGCCGTAATTAAATTCGGACCGACGTCGGAGTCGCTCGCTGTAACCTCGTAGCCGGAAAAAGCGCGGACATGTGGCCGCATCGCGCCCGGTCGAGATATACTGCTGGTCCTCGATCTCGATGTCCTTTGCCGGGCTTTGATTACCGGCCGATTTGCGTCGGCGCGTGCGAGGCAATCGTTCAGATCAGGATGATTCGGTTGATATTGTAATTCTCCAGAAACCTCAAATGGGCTGTCTCGCTCTGGGACGGACCTCCGTGCCGAAAAGGTCGCCAGTCCGAGGTAGGAATTTTCAATTGCGTCTGCGCGTTAAAAGTTCCGGCTGCTCGTTGGCCAGAGCCCTTCAGCGCGCTGTACGTTCAAATTACCAACAATGCCGCGCTGAAGCTTTGCTGCTGATTCTGAGTCCTCCTCCAGGACCTCACCGAATTTTGCCGCACACCCACCTTCGCCCGATTAAGCAGAAGTTCGTTGAACGCGATTCGCACATCCATCGCCACTCGGCTGGCGATCTCCTGCAACTCATAGTTCTGCTTCTCGATATTTAACCGCGCGATGGCCACCTGGCTGGTACTGCTCCGCCAGTGTAAAGATTCTGTTCGAGCTTGAAATTACGTTGTAATCTTCCTGGCGGAGTTCCGATTGACTCTGTTGCTGTCGTTTATCGACCAGTCCGGTCGAGCTTAGCCACGGAAGATATCCCGACCGCGCTTCCACCCAGCCGCCCGCGCGCTGCTTCTTCCGCGCAATCTCGATATCGGATTGTGCGCGCGAGAGCGACCGCTTGTTCGATCGTGTAAATGGGAACCCGAATGCTCGCGACGACGCGGACAAAGCAGCAATCAGTATGCCGATGGCCGCAAACTTCGAACGCATTTCGTATATCTCCTTAACAGGGCCTTCCTTGCACCAGGAATGCCCGTGACTGTTGCCCTTATATCAGTTCTTGCAAGCGGCGCGACTTCGGACACATTCGGCGTTGCATATTGGAGTCGCCAGGAGGCCAACCATCCATTGAAGCGGCCTAACTTGTATCTTGCTCCGAATAATGTAATTCAGGTAGTTTAGCTTTAACAATTTAGAAATGAGAAAAATACGAATCGCCATTGTCGGCATTGGCAACTGCGCCAGCTCTCTCGTCCAGGGAATCAATTTTTATGACGGCTCCTCCGTCAACAGCACCGGCA
Source organism: Candidatus Udaeobacter sp. (assembly GCA_013372845.1). Lineage (GTDB taxonomy): Bacteria > Verrucomicrobiota > Verrucomicrobiia > Chthoniobacterales > UBA10450 > Udaeobacter. The sequence goes on along the minus strand of JAALOD010000014.1, from coordinate 31,423 downwards.
TCGGATTGATGCACCGCCAAATCGGTTCGTACCGGCCGGGCGACATCGAAATAGTTGCCGCTTTTGACATCGACCGGCGCAAGGTGGGCCTGGACGTCAGCAAAGCCATCTTCTCGCCTCCCAATTGCACGAAGGTCTTCTGTGAAAAGGTTAAGCTCACCGGTGCCATCGTGAAAATGGGCTGCGTTTTCGATGGGTACCCTGCGCACATGCGCGATCAGGATCCCCTCCGCACCTTCCTTCCCTTGGAGAAAGAATCTACCCGCGAACAGATCATCGCCGAACTAAAGGACTCTTCCGCGGAGTTGATGGTCAATTATCTGCCAGTCGGTTCGGAAGAGGCGACCCGCTTCTACGCGGGTTGTGCCCTGGAAGCCGGACTCGGGTTCGTCAATAACATTCCTGTTTTCATCGCCAGCGATCCAAAGTGGGCAAGGCGATTTGCCGATAAGAATCTGCCGATCATAGGGGATGACATCAAAGCGCAGATGGGCGCTACGATCGTGCATCGGGCGCTGGTTGACCTTTTTCGCAAGCGCGGCGTGAAGCTTGTCCGCACCTATCAACTGAACACTGGCGGTAACACTGATTTCTTAAACATGCTCAATCGCACCCGGCTGGCGTCGAAGAAGACCTCGAAAACCGAAGCGGTGCAATCTGTGATCGGCGAACGTCTGTCAGACGAAAATATTCACATCGGCCCGAGCGATTACGTGCCCTGGCAGCTCGATAACAAGATTGCTTTTATCCGAGTGGAAGGCCGGCTCTTCGGCGATGTGCCGATGGAAATCGATGTGAAACTTTCCGTCGAAGATTCGCCAAACTCAGCCGGCGTGGCGATCGACGCCATCCGTTGCTGCAAGCTTGCGCTGGATCGGGGCATCGGCGGCGTGTTGCATTCCCCGTCTGCCTATTTCTCGAAGCATCCGCCGGTTCAAATGACCGACGACGAAGCGTATCGCTGCGTCGAGCAATTCATCCGCGGCGAACGCGAGAGCTAGCCAGTTCGGACGCGGAGCCAGCCACCTGCGCATCGTTGCCTGGTGGCTTTTGTGCTTCAATTAAAAGTCATCGGGCGCGTCCGGTCGAATATCGTTCTCGAGTCGTCCGGGCGCAAGTTGTTCCAGACGGCGCCATTCGCTTTGCAGTTCATCCTTAGAGTAAGGCAGCGAACGTCCCAGGGCGGTCGAAAACAAGCCAGCTTCCACCTCGAGACCGGTAATTGCCTCGACCACTTTCCAGTAGGCCGACAACTGCGGACGGTAACGCGCCCGAAATATTTCGGCATCGCTTGATGAAACATCGTTTGTTTTCCAATCAAGGAGAAGACACCGCCCAGCTTTGCGGTTAATCATGATCGAATCGATCAAGCCTTCAAGCACGCTGCGGTCGTTCCTGCGCCACAAAAACGGAAACTCGGAATAAAATAACGTTTCATCGCTCGCAAGAAAACGAGCGATGCTGGCATCGTTGAACAAGTTCTGGCGTGTTGCCTTCCAGTCTTTCGCCGCGGCTTTTGCATCGGGAGAAATTGGCAATTCTTTGTCGAACAACTTTTGCGCGGAGTCGATTCCGCCCCTCCAATCCAGACGCTGGAAAAATCTGTGCCACCAGCGGCCGTAGAGCGTGGCCAGGTTATCGAGCCGCGAACGCGTCCGCACTTCTGCCGGCACTTCCGAATCGAGCGCGCTCGGTGTGATCTTGCGCACGAATTCCGAAGCGCGTTTCGCGGCGCGCTTGAGTTCGCGAGAAGTTAACGACTCGATTTCGGCGCCGTTTTTCTGCGGTGGGTGCCCCACGGTCGGGGAAGGTTCGAGGACTTCATCGATCGTACTGCTGTGTTGATCGAATTCGCCGGAATAAGAGTCCTTGTCGCGAATCAGGCGTCGAAGTTGGGCTGTTCGGGGCAGTTTGCCCTCGCTATTGGAGAAGATTTCCTGATCGAGCACGACTACGAGCGCGTGGCGCGCCCGCGTTGTTGCGACATAGAGAAGGCGTTCAAGTTCCTGCTGTTGGGCACGCTCGGTCGCGTCTTTCAAATCCTTAGATTTGTCTTCTTTGCCGAACGCGATAATCAGTTCGCCATTCACGGGCGATTTCACGAAATGCGGATAACGCGGCGAGGGCGGCCGCAGCTCGCGCGCGAGGAATGGCACGATCACCGCTTGCCATTCCGAGCCTTTCGCCTTGTGCGAAGTAATGAGTTGGACCGCATTGTCGTCAGCGGAAAAACGGACGGCGCGCGGCGTCGCGAAATCGTTGCGCAGGTGTTCGGCAAACTCTGCCAGGATCATTCCGTTCGCTTCCGCTTCAGCCGCTTGTGCGAGCAAGGCATCAAGTTCACGCGCAAGATCGCCGAACTCCGTGGCCGGCAATAGGAGCAGACGCTCGCGCAATTGCGTTTGCTCGATGATCAAAGTAACGGCGCCGAATAACGCCAGACCTTCTGCGCGTGGGCGAATTTCTGCGAGCGTCCGCATGAGCGAGGAAATTCTTCCGGTCGCCGACAAAATCTCGTCGATGCGAAATCTCGCTTTCTGCCCTTCGGAAAAGACGGCAAGATCGTGATCGGACGCGCCGAAGATCTCGCGGAGCACGCCGACAATTTCGTACGCGTTGAGCGGGTCGATCATGATGGTGAGGAGCGCGGTCAACCACGCATAAGCCGGGCTGTCGCCTTTGACATCGCGTTCAGATTGGATCGACACCGGCAAGCCGACGCGCCGTAACGCTGCGGCCATCGTTTGCAGCCAGGCTTTACGCGGACAAAGGATCGCCACCTCCCGCCACGAATCGGCCGAAAGTTTTTTCAGTCCTGCCTCCTTGATCCATCGCGCCAGATATTCCGCCTCGAAGCGTGCCTTTTGGTAGTCTTTGAGCTTTTTTCCTTCTGGCAACAATTCCTTCGCGACAAGCGGCACCCGAATGACTTTCCCGGGAAGAATTTTCGGGCGCGGTTGCAATTCGACGAAGCGCACCTGTCCGTCCCTGTTATTTAAAATCTCACGGAAAGTTTCGTTAACGAAATCGAGCTGCTTCTGGTCGAGCCGAAACGTGACGGCAAATTCCAGGCTCTCACCGTGCTTGTCGGCAATGAGCGCTTCGTGAACAGCGCGGTAATAATTCAAGTCCGCACGCTCCCAGTAGATTGATTGCTGGAAATCGCCTACCATGCAGAAATGGCCGGGCCGCGGCGGCGATCGCCGATCATGCAACCAAAGGCCCTTCGCTTCCGGCGGGCGCGTCGCTTCCAGCAGCACGGAAAATTGCAACGGCTCGGTGTCCTGCGCCTCATCGAGAATGACACGAAAGTTTTCTTCGCGAATCCTCTGCGCGGCGACCGAATGTTGCAGCAACTGTTCCGCGAGCGCGATTTGATCGCCGTACGTGACGAGTCCGCGGTCGAGTCGAAAATTGAGATAATCGCGTTGCACCTCCGCCGCCACGCAGGCGGCCGCGTCGCATACCCATTTTCGAAGCGGCGCAAATTTCTCCTGCCAGAGTTGAGTGAACCTGGCGTTTGCCGCTGTGAAACAGACCGGCCAGCGCAAGTATTCCCAATCGCCGGCGTGACGTGTCTCCCATTCGTGCAACTCCGCCTGCGATTTGCTGATGTTGTCGCGGCCCGCTTGATCGACCTGTTGATGGACCTCAGTGAAATCGAGCGGCGGACACGGCGAAAGCCCTGGCACCTGCAAAACAGCCGAAGCCGCGCGTCGTGCCAGTTCCATGAGATCCCGAGCCTGTACGAAGCGCAAAAGCGTCGCGCGATCTTTTTCGCCCAGCGAACGACCGATGCGCGTTTGATTCTGCGCAAACTCCTGCCAGAGATCGTCATCGTCTTCGACCAACTCGAGCGGCGCTGGCAAGCCAAGATAATGACCGAAGTCCGTTAGGAGTTTCATGCAGAAAGAATGAATCGTGCCGAAGAAGGCGTGATTAAACGCGGTCTGCACTCCCTTTCGCAAATTTTCCTGGAGCAGAGCTTGCCGCGTGCGCTGTTGCATTTCGTCCGCTGCACGATTGGTGAAGGTGACGACGACCAGACGTGGCAGAGTTTCCGCGGCGTTCGGTGAACGCGCGATCGACAAAACGCGCTGCGTGATCGCAGTGGTTTTGCCCGAGCCCGCCGACGCGACCACAGAAAAATTGCGGTCCAGATCGCTGGCAAAACGAGCGCGCACAGACTCGTCGTGCGGCTTCACCATGTTTCCCACTCCTCTTTCTCAAGGACGAGCGCGGGGTGCGTCAGCGCCCATTTATCTTCCAAAATATCGTTATCGATTTGCAACGTGGCGAGCGGATAGGGCGCGCTGTAACCAAACGCTGGACGGATTTCACCTTTCATTCCGAAAACCCCGGTGCGCTGCATTTCCGCGAGATCGGCAAAGACGTCGGTATGCGGTGCAAGATCGACAACGGACAATTGTGGCGCGACGTTTTTAACCGCGAGCGAAATAATGCTCACGCTCACTTGGGCGGCGCCAAGCTCGCGCATGGCCAGCGCGTAAAGACCGAGCTGCAAGGTTGTGCCTTTGACCAGATTGTCGTGCAAATCGGAGGTCTTCAGTTCCCTGGCCGAACCGGTTTTGTAATCGACAATCCAGATCTTTTGCCCGGCGAAACTGGCCGCGTCATTTTGCGCGAGCACCAAATCGATTTGGCCGTGCAGTTCAAGCTCCACGCCATCGGCAATTTTCACCGCCCCTTCGCGACCGACGGACAACTCCGTCGCCATCCACTCCCATCCTTTCGCACCTCCGATTTTGGCGCCGAGGTGCCGCGCGAGATAGCGCGCGTTCAACCAACCCGAGTTCCACCAATCAGGGACGACTTTGCCTAACAAGTCGCAAAGACGCCGAAGCGTCGCACAGCGTTCGTCCGCGGCAAGCCGGATGCGCTTGTCGATCTTTATTAGGGACGGAAACGCCGAGAAAATCCTTTCGTCCCGGGCTTCGATAATGTTCGCCAGCCAGTCGTGCACCCATTTACCGGTCGTCGCAGCCCAGGGATTCGCAGCATCCTCCGGTGCTTCCATGCCGAGATAACGCTTCATCCAAATAATTGCTGGCGACGAAACCATTCGCTCGAGATCGCTCACGCTCAGCTTCGGCACCGGTCGGTACGACTCGTTGGACCGCAACGCGAAATCATATTCGCCGGCAGCTTTAGATGAGTCGCGGCGCGTGTTGAACGCGATCAGGGTTTGCTGCACATCCGTCGCTGCCGCAGCAGGCTTCGGCAACAACGCAGTGGCGCGTTGCAGATTTTTCAACGTCGTTTGAGTGAGCGGCTCACGCCGCGTTTTGAGATAAATCTCGGTAAAACATTCGCTCGGATTCCAGAAGCGTTCCGGCGCATCTTCCTGCACCAGACTGGCCGCGAGCGTCACCCCTTCGATGGCCGATTCGAGGAGCGCATCGAATTGCCGCAACGCGATCGCGCGTTGCTCGCCCGGCCCGAGATAGAGCGAATGGTTTTCACGCACACTGGTGTGGCCTGCGCCCTGGCTTCCCTGGCGCGCGGCGCGCTTGTTGAGCTGTTGCACGCTGCGATTAAAGGCGCGAATCTCGTCGGGGCGTGCGAACTCCGCGCCGGCTGGCGGCGGCCAGGCCCCTTCGTTCCAGCCGGCAAGAATCAAGTGCGACCATTCCTGATTTTGTGCGCGCGCCACCGTGACTAATTGCACGCGCGCATACGGATGATCGCCTGCGGCTGAGCGGGCGGCATCTGAGGTCGCAGCTGTTTCTTCCAGCCACCGCAAAAAGAGCGCGCGTGAAAATTTCGCATCGAGACGCTGCGACCAATCACGCGCGACGTTGGCAAGTTCGAGCGCGTGTTGCTTCCAGTCGAGATGGGCAAGCGCGGCGTGAGTCTGTTCGAGAAACTCCGCAAGGGTTGCGCGCGGCGGGAGAAGCGGCAGCTCGCGCAGAGCTTTGGCGGCCGACTGAGATTTATCGTCCGCGTGCGTGGCACAGAATTCGCGCAGCAGTTCGAGATCGTCCAGCAACACCTCCTTGTAACTTTCGCGCAGAATTTTTTCGAAAACTTGCCGGCTGATTTTAGTCGATACGACCGCCGGATCGGGCAACGCATTTAGAAAACGCAGAAAGGAATAGAGTCGTGCCGCGCGCTGCAATTCGATCCATGCCTGCCACTCTGCCGATTCGAAAATGCCGGGAACAATGTGACCGAGTCCGTCATTGTGCGGGATTTCAAGCCGGTCTAGCGAGCTCGCGACCAGCCGCGGCAACGCCCCTTTGCCGGTAAAGACCACGCCGAGCCGCGTGCATTTCTCATCTGCCAAATAACGAACGCATTGCCGCGTGATCGCTTCGGCTTGTTCCGAAAAGTTTGTGCCGATCAGAAAATCGAAGCACTTTGTCGTTTCCGCGCTTCCGCGCATTTCAGCTTCACTAAAAAGCGAATCACCAAGCAGCCGCGCCGGTTTCAGCGCGCGTTGCGCTTCACCGCAGACCTCTTCCCATGAGCCAATCCAGCAAAGATCGATGTCGGAAAAATTCTCTCGCGGCTCCTCGAGCACGATAGTGGTGTTTTCCGCCAGTTCGACCACGGTGCGCAGGAGAAACCAGTCCCCCCAATGCGCTCCATCGAAACCGGTGATAAGCACATGGGAAAACTTTCGCTCGCCGCCCGCGGCTTTTTGCAGGCGCCTTCGATCGATCTCGACCGGAAGAACAAAACCGCATTTTTCCAGCAGCTCGTTAAAACGCTGAACCACTGGCGCAAACGACGGCAGCGCAAGTTCTTCAAATTTCCAACCGGCAGTTTCAAGGCGATCCAATGCACGTAGCAGCAGCGCGGGCGCTCGAGCAACGGCTTTGGCAGCGAGCGCTTCGGATTCGTTAGGCCGATCTTCCATTTCGTTCGCGGCAATTGCGAGGAGCAGACGAAGGTGTTCCGGCTTGACGGGAGGCGCTGCATCGTCCCGTGCGAGCAAAGCACGCAAGCTTGCCGGCGTTACAAACTGCAAACCGAGATGCGAAAAGCCTTTTGCAATCAGACGCGCCTTGAGATCGTTGACGTGTCCACGCGTTGGGACGACAACCAGCGAAGGCAACGGGTGCTTCCAAGCTCCCGGCACAACTAGTTCGAACCAGGGCGCAATCGCATCGTCCCAGGCTTCCTCAACGGACGGCGCAACGAGTAGGACTGGCCGCGATCGTTTCATAGTTTATTTGATTCTGCCAAGCGTGCGCCTATCGCCCACGCGTCGTGTGAACCCTTCGCGATCGAGTCGTTCAAGAAATGGAACCATGATTCGCCTCGAACTCTCCAGCGCCTGTCGCAGTTCGCTCACCGTTGCCGGTCCCTTTTTGGAAATGAAATCAGCGACTGCACTTTTCATGCGCTCAAAGTTCTCGCGCAACAGCACCACGTCCGAGGAGATTTCAATCACTTTTCCGCTCTCTATCGAAAATTTGAGAGCTCGTTGCTCGTCCATGTCCCGCTCAAGTTCTTTGCGCGGCGGCGGATCGAACGGTTTCCTGGATAAGGTTTCATGAATTTTCGCTGCGAGAGGCTGCAGCTTTGCCGGCAAAGCTGGCCGATGTGAGCGTCGTGTAATGGCTGATTCTTTCCGGATGAAATCAGACGAACACAGGTCCGCCATCAGCGCCTCGAAAACATCTGTCGATTTGTCGCGCAGCGCGGCGCGCAGATCGCTCAAGTTGTAACCAACGCGTTCGGGATTCTTGCTCAGTGTATTGTCGATCAGACGAGTGGCGCGGTCTCGCAAAGCCCGCCAGCTGCTGGGGCTAGCCGCGATTTTTTCATGTATGACAATCTCTTTATGGCGCTGCAGGTCCAGTAGGGCGTCAGCGATCTCGCTGTTGCTGAAGTGAGATTGACTAAGGACACCTGGAATCGGCACAAATCCGCGCAGTCCGACTTCAGAGCGCACCCAACGACGGACGTCGTTCAGGGCAGTGGCGCGACCCATAAGCAATGTGCGTTTCGTCTCATCACGAAATTCCGTGCCATTTGGATCAAGCACCATTCCGCCAGCGAGGGTACGTTGTTCAGACGCATCGCGAATAACAAAACGATCGCCGGCAAATGCAAAGATTGGCGACACGAGTCTCAGCTGAGCGATCTCGTTTTTACCTGGTTCAAGAAGTCGAGTTTTTAGGAGCGTGATCTTCGCCGCGATACGCGATGTTCCATGATGAAGATACACCGACGAACCGCTTCTTAGCGGCCGCGCGCCGGGATTTTCGCGAGAAAGTCGGGCTGATTTTTCGAGAAGAACAATGAGAGTCGAATTTGCAGGCGCAAAATCGGCGGTGGTGACAATGTTTCCCCGTCTGATTTGGTCCACGCTGATATCCGGCAGGCTAATCGCTGTTCGGGTCCCCGGTTCGGCGACATCCAAATCGCGCCCGTGACTCTGAATTGAGCGAATGCGCGTGTGGAGGTTGCCGGGTTGGACAACAATTTTCTGGTCGCGGCGCAGTTGTCCGCCCGTCAATGTTCCCGTAACAACGGTGCCGATTCCGCGCAGGGTAAACACTCGATCGATAAACAAGCGCGGTTTTCCGTAGTCGCGCGGTGGATGCATGGTGGCGAACTCACTCGCCAGTGCTCTTTTCAAGGTCTCGATACCATCACCGTTGCGAACCGAGGTCGCGATGATTTGCGCATTTGCGAAGGGACTGTGGCGCAAACGATCACGAATTTGCCGGGTGGCAGTGTCGATCCCGCCGAGATCGCTTTTTGTGAGGGCCACCACCGCTCGTTCGACTCCGAGGTAAGTTAGAATTTGCAGGTGCTCTTCCGTCTGCTGCATCCAGCCGTCGTCAGCGGCGACAACCAAAAGCCCGAGATCGATCGAGCCGACACCTGCAATCATGTTTCGAACAAAATCTTCGTGACCGGGCACATCGACGATTCCAACTTGAAGACCTTGCTCATCAGGCCCGGCAAGGTTCAGCTCTGCGAAACCGAGATCGATTGTGATTTGTCTCTGCTTTTCCTCGGGCAACCGATCTGGATCGGTTCCCGTCAACGCTTTTACCAGGGCACTTTTACCGTGATCGACATGCCCTGCAGTCGCGAGGATGAAATGCTTCGTTGTCACGCTGGCATTCGCTTACCACGTCATTCTGAGCGGAGTGAAGCGAAGCGGAACGAAGTCGAAGAATCCGTTGAATGACCAAAAGGTGACTGGACGGGGTCCCTCGACTCCGCTGCGCTCCGCTCGGGATGACAATGCTGTTAAATTCAAAGACTTTCGGCGCACGCACTGCGAATTGCGTCAACCAGGAGATCGTCCTGGTGTGGAAAAACTGTGCGCAGATCGATTTTGAAGCGGTCATTTGCAATATGACCGATCAGCGGTGGAGTCGCGTGACGCAAACGCGCCGCCAAATCGAGTGGCGAACAATTCTTCGGAACCATTTCAATTGTTACGGACGCCATCGTTGATTTCGGCAGCGTGCCGCCGCCGACTTTTGCTGTACTGCGGCCAACCGCAATCTGCAGTGGCAACTCGCTCAGACGGTCCTTCAAAGCCGCAGCTCGATTGCGCAGCTCGTCTTCGGTAACCAGCAACAGGCCAATCGCCGGAATTTCCACTGCGGTTTGATTCAGGTGAAGATCGATCGAGGCTTGCAACGCTGCGAAACAAAGCTTGTCACAACGCAAAGCGCGAAAAAGCGGTTCGCGTTTCAAGGCTGCCACGAATCGCTTCTTCCCGACGATGATTCCCGCCTGCGGTCCGCCAAAGAGTTTGTCGCCGCTAAAGCACACCAGATCCGGTCCGGCTTTCAATGCTTCCGAGGGTGTCGGTTCGTGCTCGGCAATCCCAAATTGCTCAGTCGGCACAACCGCGCCGCTGCCCAAATCCTCCACAAAAGGAATCCGCTTTTTTCGCGCGAGCGCCGCGATGGACGCCGCGGGCGGCGAGTCGACAAAACCGCTCATAAAAAAATTGCTGCGATGAACTTTCAGAATCATTGCGCTCCTGGAATCAATCGCGCGCCTGTAATCATCGAGTGTTGTTTTGTTGGTGGCTCCGACCTCGCGAAATATGGCGCCCGTGGCTTCGATTATTTCGCCAATTCGAAAACCGCCCCCGATTTGGACGATTTCACCACGCGAAATGATGATTTCGTTTTTAGACGGCGCGCCCCGACCACGGCGGGCAGGCTGTGGCCGTGCTCTGCCATTTCTCGCCGCAAAATGGTGAACGATTAGAACGAGAGCTGCCGCGCAATTGTTGACCGCGGTAGCGGCTTCAGCTCCGCAAAGCAGCGCGAGCGCATTCTCGATATACGCGCCGCGATGGCCGCGTTCACCTGTTGCCAGATCGTATTCCAGATTGGAATAGCCTGAGCCGATTTCGGTGAGAGCGCGGATCGCTGCCTGGGCAATCGGCGCGCGCCCCAGATTCGTATGAATCACAATCCCGGTTCCGTTGATGACCTGTTGCAGCCGGCTAGCGCGAAGTAGCTCAAGCGATCGATGGAGGTGTTCAATCGTGGATTCAAATTCTGGGATCTCTCTGTTGCTCCGTATCTTCGACAGTTCCCGTCGGACCAGATCGACAACCAGTGGACGCGGCAGCTTGCTCGCCGTGGCGAGGTCGTATTCGCCCAGCGCATCAAGGATCTTGTTAACGGCAGGAATTTCCCGGCGCGAGCGCGGTTTCATCCTTTCACGCATATCAATGGACCACGAGGCCGATGGGCAATAATTCTTCCGATGACAGCGGCGCAAGGCGTTCGCCTTTGCCGCAAAATTCCAAGCACTTTTTCGAGCTTTGTCTCGGGGACGCACAGCAGTAATCCGCCGCTGGTTTGCGCGTCGGTTAGGAGAATTCGCCGCGAATCATCCGTGCTTCCCCAATCGACAGCTACGGTTGTGGCGACGAGATTTTCGCGACTGCCCCCGGGAATACAGGCTTGTTCGATTAACTCGGCAATCTCCTCATCAATCATGGGCACTGCACTCGAATCGACTTCAGCGGAGACGCCACTGGCGCGACACAGCGAAACCAAGTGGCCCATCAATCCGTAGCCGGTTATGTCGGTCGCTGCGCGCACCAGGCGAAGCTCGGCCAGTTCGGCGCCTACGGTGTTTACTTTCGACATCAGGGCGACAACCCTTTTCTGCAGTGTGCGCGATGCAATCCCGCGCTTGATCGCAGTAGTGGCGATGCCTGTGCCCAGCGGCTTGGTCAGCACAAGCAGATCGCCAGGGCGCGCATTTGCGTTTGTTGTCAGGCGGCGAACGTCGATCATTCCGGTGACAGCCAGTCCGTAAATTGGTTCCGGATTGCGAATGGAATGACCGCCGATGATGGCGCAGCCCACCTCGGCCGCTTTGGCGAGGCCGCCGCGCAAAATCGCAGCAATCACTCTTGGCCGGACCAGGTCCTCCGGGAAACCAACAATATTTAGCGCGGTCAAGGGACGCCCGCCCATCGCAAAGATGTCCGAGAGCGAGTTGGCGGCCGCGATTTGTCCATACGAGAAAGGGTCGTCCACAATGGGTGTAAAAAAATCTACGGTTTGCACGAGCGCGCGATGGCGATCCAGGCGATAAACACCGGCATCGTCGAACGTGGTCGAGTTCACGAGAACTTTTGGATCCAGGGAAAGCGGAAGCTGCGGCAAAACTTGTCGCAGGGCCTGTTGGCTCAATTTGGAAGCTCACCCGGCGCAGGATGAAAGCGAAGTCAGTTTACGGACCTGCTCACGTGTCATGTGTAGTCACCTCCTTTGGCTCTCGTCATACCCAGCCAAGCCGAGGAATCCCGCTGAGATGCCTTTAGATACGGCCACGGGATCCTTCGACTCCTCCCGCGCCTGCGGGATCCGCTCAGGATGACGAGAGAAATTTGGCGGAGAGGATAGGAATCGAACCTACCTCGGTTCCGGGTATGCGGAACCGACAGCGGTTTTGAAGACCGCGAGGACCACCAGGCACCCTTCACTCTCCAGATTGTGGATTGCGAAATGCGGATTGCGGAGAGCTTATTTTGCTTTCTTGATCGCCGTGACAATGGCGTCGAAGTCCGGCCAATCGCCGGTGTCGAGCTTGGAATGGAGTAATTTGCCATTGGAGCGAATCTCGAAAGCGCCGCCGCTCGAGGGAATTAGCGTGAGCGACTTGATGCGCTCGCCGAGCTCAAGAATTTTGGCCGCCAAACTGACGGCCTTCGGCGTGTAGTTTCAAACGACGCAGTATTCGATCGACACCTCGGTCTTCACCGACAATCTCCTTTCCGAAATGAAACTATCGGTGCGATGAAATGAGGTCAAGAAATGCTCGCTGTTGTAGCGGCGTTTGTGGCAAACGCCGAATCTCAAAAACCAAGGCGCTTGACACAAGCCGTTCAAATAAGGAAGTGTTGCCGCAGCCCGCTCCACCGGGCTGCGGCTTCTCCACTTCAGCAACCCCGAACGCTTTCGGGGCTGTCAGCCCTGAAGATGTTCTTCGAGGCGTCGGGCCAATACGCCTTTTGTAGTAATTGATGCTAGAAGGCGAAGTTCAGACCGCTGCGGACCATTCCGAAATTGTTTTTTGGACCATCGATCACGCCGAAGCTCAAGTCGTTAGTCCAACCGATATGCCGCGCGAAGCGGATTTCGAGACCGGCTCCGAATTGACCGAGCGCTTTGGTTTCGCTGCCGAAGTGATCAGTCTGCGCATGGACGGCGAACGCATCCGGCGGGCCCTGTGTGTGAAGGACATCTCTTTCGCCGCCGCCAAAAATCGCACCCCCGCCTGCCCATGCGTAGGGCGCAAAACGCGTGCACGGAATTGGATAACGCAATGTCAGGGTTCCTAAAACAGCGCCAATAGTGTGGTCGTGATTGATTTTTTCAGTAGTAAAAATCGGGATCGTCGGGTCCTCGAAGATATTAAAACCATTTTTGCTGGCATCGAGGGCAAATCCTTCAATACCCACACCAAAGTAGCGATGGAAAAAGTATTTGATATCGCCGCCGCCGCCCCACGCGTGATCGCCACCGATGTAACGGTCGTAGGTGCCCAGCACGGGATGGCCTTCACTGGTACTTTGTACCACGTCGACCAGCCAAAGATTGGGGTTGTACTCAGTGTTGGTGAAAGCATAGGTGCCCCATATATTCACATTCCATTCATTGTCGCCATACCATTCGGGACACGGCGGCGGCGCAACCTGTTTCATTTCTTTATCTGCGTCCTTATCAGAGGGGGAAACCTTGCTGAGATAACGGAACCGTGAGGACACGGGCGCTTCAGCTTCGCCGCGTTCGCCACCAAAGAGCCAGGAAAAGGCAACAAAGACATCGGCCACCGGCGAATCGTGCGTGCAGCCAAACAAAGGTGAGATGTCCAGGCGAGTTTGCGCGGTCGGTTTCCACGCGACTGTTGGGCCGATGACGAAGCTGTTCACGGCATCGCCGCGCGTATCTTTCGTCGTGACATTCTTATATAGCATTTCTATGCCGACTTTCAGACGTTCGTTAGGCAAGAGAACCGGCATCATCGCAGCCTGAGAGAAGCCCCACTCACGCCCACGGTCGCCGGTATTCTCTTTTTCAAAGAACCAGTTCATCGCCCATTCGACGCGCTCGAAGAAATCCTGAGCAAGGAGCAAACGAACTTCGTAGGCATCGGGAACCTTGGGCGGGCCGCCCTCTTCTTCCTCCTCTTCCTCTCCTCCTCCCCCTGGAGGAGGTGGAACTTCTTCGTGTCGAATCGTGCCGACACCGAATTTGTATTCCGCGAAGAGAGTTGGATTGAGCGGAATCTTGTTCCAATCAGCAAGAGCCCATCGTGCTTCCAGGCTCACTGTCTGCACGCCGCCACCGCCATTAAATCGTTCCAACTCTGTTTCGGCCGCGATGTTAAAACGATAGGGCAAACCCATTTCGATCTCTTGGGTGAAAAGATAATCGGGTGGTCCATGGCGAAGCCCCTGGCCCTCAAAAAGCTCGCCAAAGAAAAATGCCCACGGCGGCAAAACGTAGGCTTGCGTGGTGTTGGAAAAACGGCTGCGCGAGAGTCCCGGAGGGGCGCCGTAGGCGCTAGGAACTTCCTCACCCGTAATTACAATTGGCCGCTCCTCTCTTAATGTTACTTCTTGCGCGGAGACCGAATGAGTAACGGTGGGAAATATCAAACATATACATGCGATCAACTGAACTAACCATCGCAGGGAAATTCCACAGAAAAGTGACGTTTTTGTCATAGATCCCGCGCATAATTACAGAACTGTAATACTTGGCAAGACAAATTTTTCGGCCAACTGATACCTCGCTCGTCGTCTTTGATATTGGTCCGTGGGGCTCCACGCTCGCCCTTAGCACGTAACGCGGAAGCCTCCCATTCAGCAACCCCGAAGGCTTTCGGGGTTTTCAGCCCTGCAGGTATTTGCGCTATCATTACAGAATTGTAATGAAGCAAGATAAATTTTCGCGCGGATTTTGTTTGCGCCAGCTTGCGACGCAGCTTTATTATTACAACATTGTAACGGGGGTGGTAGCCTTTAAACCCGGACAGACGGGCATCAGTTTAGCGCCTTCCGATTGCTTGGCGTTCGCAGAAGCCGTTCTTAAAAACTGAATCGCAGGTAAATTAGAACGAACTTTCCGAGCGGTTGACGATTTGCCATTTTGGCCTGCAACATCGCGAAAGAGAACTCCACCATTCGATGGACGGAGACTGACAATCGGTACTTCCGGATCTTTGAACTCTACTACGGTGCACTCGACGCAGCGGAGCATTTGCAGAAACTTTTCGACTGTCAGCCGGCGATAATGCCGTCCTCCGGGATGTGAGAGCCTGCGATAAGCTTCGGCAACAGTGATCTGCCCACCAGCTTCGCGCACAACGTGCGCCAGAGTGAGATCGAACTGGCCGACAGGGTCGTCGATGCGTGGCAATTTATGATTCGTTTCCGGCCGACACGGAATATTTTTGTCCAGCGCCGCGATCAAACGCACATACGCTTCCATCGACAATCGAAAGCTGTTCAAACAATCACGCGTTGTTGGCCGCGACGAGCAGACTGCGCGGGAGCCGACCCACTTCTCGAGCAATTGGGGAGTTAGTGGACAAATCGTCGAGAGACAGCGCCACTTTATTACTTCGAGGAGCCGCGGAACTCGCGGACCCCAGATTTTCCTCAAACTATCAAGCGTGTTTCCAAACACCTTGTGTACCCGGGCACGCGTCAGTCCGTATCGTCGGCCGATTTCTGCGTAGCTCAGGCAGAGAAGATCTGCGCCCGGACTGCGGCCGTTCCCTGTTTGTGCTCCGATTCTGGCAAGAACAAATTGTCTGTCACGAAGGGGTAGCTTGGCCAGCGCTTGCTCAAGCAAACTCAATAATTCGGCCGCCGCCGCGGCCTCTTCAATCTGCGCAACATCAAATTCGCCGGAAACTGCGCGCTCAATCAGTTGTTGGATCTCGCTAATCGTGCCCCACCCACAGGCTCTGTGTTGGAGCAATTCAAAAGCGCTGCGTCCGTTGAGATCGCCAAGACTCCGAGCACCCATTGAACGGACAACGTTGGCCAAACGCGTCGTTATAGGCAATTCGTTGAAAGCGAGATGGCAAATCGATTTCGGAATGGCAAAGCTGGCCGCATCTTCTTGCATCTTTGCAGTCGCCCCTTCGCTGTCTGTCGCAGAGAAATCGTGCGAAGCATGAACGCAGTCGCGCCGGTGACAATTACAAAACGCCTTCCCGTTTCGGAATCGTGCGCGACGCGCAAGCAAATCCAGTTCATATAAAGTTTTTGGTCCACAGTTCTTTTCCCAGGCGAAATCAACCACCTTTCGTCCATGGAGGTCGCCCAGCACACGAATACCGAAGCGGCTTAACAAAGTGCTGAGACGCGCTGACGTTTGCCACCCATCCAACGGTTGATTGTGAAGCCCTGCCGGAATCTCGATCGCCTTGGAAAATGAATGGAGAGCTAACACTGGCATGGCGGTTCTTAAATTGATTCTTCCGGTCTGCGGTCAGATCCGAAAGCATTCCGAGCGGTTTTTTCACCTGTCGCTTTCATTGGTCGATTCCCAATCATTACAAAAGTGTAATGATTGGCAAGACAAATTTTTCTGCAGCGGCAGACCGGGTCTCAGCCCTTCGTCCAATAGTTACCTGCTCAATTGAGGAATGCTGTTGCGAGCAATAGGCTTCGCCTAGTGGCGATAATGAAGAGGATCCTATGAAAACAAAAAGCCTATTGTTAACAGCAGTGATCAGCGCGGGTCTCGCTTGCGAGGTGGCCGCGCAAGGAAGAGAGCAACCCGGGGAAATGGTCCAGGTGAAGTCGCTCCCCGCCTCCGTTCAACAAACAATCAACCAGAAGGCGGCTGGCGGAGAGATCGTTCGGGTGAAAAGGGAAGACGACGCGAATGGCAGATGGAACTACGACGTCGTCGTCAGATCGCAGGGGAAAGAATGGGGATTCGAGGTCGACCCGAACGGAAAGCTCCTGAGGACGCACGGCGAGAAAAAATAACCGGGAACTGCTAGCCGTAACCGGCGGTGTTTTCGAGACAATCAACTCGCTCGCGCGGGCTGGACGTGGGGATTATGCTCCCTTGGGAAAAGTGATGCTGACTGTGGCACCGACCGGTTTCGCTTTGAATCCTGGCGGTGCCCCGTGAAGATCGACAATCGACTTTACCAGAGCCAGACCCAGGCCTGCTCCATCCGATCCGCGCGATGACTCTGCGCGGTAAAATCGATCGAACACCCGTGGCAAATGTTCCGAAGCTATTCCAGAGCCATTATCGCTGACGGCCACCTCGAAATCCTTCGCGCGCTCGGCAAGCGCAATTTGAATTGAACCGTTCTCAGGAGTAAAACGCAGCGCGTTGTCGACCAGATTGCCCACGGCGCGCTCGAACAAGGCGGGTCGGCAGAAATCGTACTGGCCGCTGCAATTGATCGCGACATGACGATCTTCCGCGATTGTTTCATAGAACGCCGCAATTTTTCCACTGCCGCGCGCGCATCGAATTGCTTCCGCTCGACCGGCTCGCGTGCCGCATCGGCGCGCGCAACGAAAAGCAAGTTGTCCACGATTCCAGAAAGCCGTTCGCACTCGCCGATCGCGGATTCGATGGTTTCGCGATACTCGGCAGAGCTGCGGTCGCGCGATAGAGCGACCTGCGCTTCACCCAGCATATTTGCGATGGGAGTTCGCAATTCATGCGCGAGGTCAGCGGAGAATTGAGAAAGGCGTGTAAAGGAATCATCGAGGCGCTTGAGCATTTCATCGAAAGCGATGGCCAGCGGCTGAAGCTCGCGCGGCCAGCTGGCGGGTGCGACGCGCTCGTTCAGGTGCGTCGGCCCAATTCGCTCCAGTGAACGTTTCATTTCTTCCAATGGACGCAGACCGCGTCTGGTGACTGGGATCGCAATCAGAATAGAGGCGAGAATGCTGCCTGAAAGAACGACCAGCACTAGAATACCAAATCTTCTCTCCCACCTGCTCGTCGCTGGAGCGGTCTTGCGCCACTTGGATCGTAAACTGCCGGCCACCTGCAAGCGCGTTTCTCGTCGTCAGTGCAAACAATTTTCCGGCGACTCGATGTTCACTCGGTGTCGCAGTGTCCCGTGAAGCGACCGGTGGAAAGACGTCTGGCGGCAACAGCGTTTCCATCCCGGTTGTCTGCCCGATGGTTGCGCCTGCCGAATCGAGCACGCGCACCATAAACGGAGCGCGCTGCCGGCTGCCTGCTGCGTTGATCTCCGCAGCGATCGCAGCGAAGCCGCCGCGTTGTTCAAAACTCGTTTGCAACCCGTCCACTTTGTCGGCGAGGACCGCATTATCTTCCGCGAACGCGTGCCGGACAACGATCCAGTAGAAGACGCCGAGCCCACAGGCGAGCAGGAGGGTCGCTGCCAGCGTAAAAAGCAGGATGAGCTGGGAGGCAATGGAGCGCGGTTCAGGGCGCTTTGAGAACATAACCCATGCCGCGGATGGTGTGGACCAGTTTAGTCTTAAACGGGTCGTCCACCTTCGCCCGCAAGCGGCGCACTACCACATCGACTACGTTCGTATCGGTTTTGAATCCTATGTCCCACACATGCTCTGCAATTTCGTCGCGCGATACTACTTCACCCACCGAATGCGCCAGGTGGGTGAGCAGGAGAAACTCTTTCGGCGTAAGATTTAGTGGCACGCCACCGCGTTCGGCGCGTTGATGGCGCGTATCGATTTCCAAATCGTCGATGCGCAGCTTGCTGCGACGCGAAGGAGTACGACGCAGAAGCGAACGCACGCGGGCGAGCAATTCCGAAAACGCGAATGGTTTCACCACGTAATCATCCGCGCCGAGCTCGAGCCCTTTTACCCGATCGCGCACGCTGTCGCGGGCTGTCAAAAAAATGACCGGCGTTTGCACCTTGGCCGCGCGCAATTCTTCAACGAGAGCCCAGCCGTCTTTTTTCGGCAGCATGATATCGACAATCAAAAGGTCGAACCTGCTCGCACGCGCTGCTGCCAGCCCGGCCTCGCCATCAAGGGCGAGATCGACGGCGAAACCGGCTTCGCGCAGACCCTTTGCCAGAAAAGCCGCCGTCTTCTTTTCATCCTCGATCACCAGAATTCGCATAAGCTTGATAATCTGCTCCTACCTCTTACTCACGCTCGTTGCACTTGCTCTAATATCCGTTCTGGTGAGCGAGAGCAAGAGCGTGAGCAAGACAAGAGAGTGGACGACTTATGAGACAGATCTGTCTCGTCCGGGCGGCAGAGCAATTACCAGCCCTGCAAGCAGAAACGTGGTTGCCGCAGAAAACAGGCAATAACGACAGTATGCGTGCAGCAGGAAGGCCTGAACGTAGAGCAGCCAGAGCGTGCCGAGAAACATCGCGCCGACGGCTAGAACCAGAAATATGCGTGCGCGCGCGTAGCCGAACACCGCGAACGTAGCGAAGGTGAACACACTGAAATAAGCAAGCACTCCAAACGAGGCGACCGGAATTCCGGCTACTCTGGCGTACGCACTGCCGAGGACTTTGAAACAATCTGCTGATCCGCCACAGCCCAGCGTCTCGCCGGTCAGCGCCTGCACGGTTAAATATGTTGCATCTGCCAGCCCCGCCAGCGAAACGATCGCGGCAACGATGTAAATGATCGTGCGAAATCGCGATACGGTCATGCCTGCGGTTTTTTCTCCAGCGCAGCGTTGATCTCGGCGCGAATGCCTTCCGGGTTCTTGTCTTTCGGGTCCAGCGGCTGATTATTAATGAACAGAGTTGGAGTAATCTGTATCCCAAGTGACTCGCCGCGCTGGTGATCGGCTTCGACCCGGGCCCTGGCCTGCTCGCCGTCCATGTCTTTTTTGAACTTATCCAGATCGAGTCCGATCGTTCCGGCGTAAGATTCAAACAATTCGCGAGCATTAGGGGCCTTGCTCCAGGTTTCTTGTTCCCGATAGAGCACGTCGTGCATCTCCCAAAAACGGCCCTGCAGTCCGGCCGCTTCCGCAGCCAGCGACGCTTCGCGGGCGTGCTCGTGCATCGTGAGCGGAAAATTCCGAAAGACTACGCGCAAACGCGAATCGTACTCTTTCTCGAGCTGGGCAAGAAATGCCGAGAACATACCACACGGCGGGCATTGAAAATCGCCGTACTCTTCCAGCGTTACGGGCGCGTCCGGGTTACCACGAATGTGCGGTGCCTCTGCATCGCTTTTTGCGGAGAGTGTCTTGTTCTCGGGAATAGATGAAACATGCGGTCGCTTTGCCCGGTAGAGCATCGCACCGCTTCCGATTGTGGCCAATGCGACTAGCGCAACAATGACGAACGGCAGATATCGCTTCATAAAGTACGAGCAGAGAGCGAAAAGTTTCGACGCAACTAATCAGTCGTCAAGTGGACGAGGCTAATCACACGAACGTAATTCGCGGGGCAGCTAAATCTTTGACCATCCAATGGGGGTGCGGGTAAGTTTCGATAATGAAGTTTCCAGGCGCCGGACTGGCGTTGCTTTTTATCACAGTCATGTTCGCTATTTTTGTGCCGACAGAGATGCCAGCGGAACCCCAAACAGGGATCGAAGGCGTGATCACGATCGCTCCCGCTACGCCCGGCGCAGTGCGCGCTGATGCTCCCGCCTCCGTGCCGCTTGCCAATGCCACGTGGTTGGTGAAGAACGACAAAGGCGCCGTGGCCAAAGAATTCACCACGGATGATCAAGGCCGATTTCAGACCTCGCTGCCGCCCGGCCGCTACACCGTTTCCCTAAAGGGCAAGAAAACCGGCGTCGGTCACTTCGGCCCGTTCGAAGTTGATGTTGTGGCTGGCCAAGTAACAAAGGTCCAGTGGCAATGCGACTCAGGCATTCGATAAACACCAGTGTCCCCTTTCGCGGATACACGGAGTGCTTTCGGCGTGCCTGACGGTCGCGCGCTACCGATCGCTTGGTCACTGATCACCAATCACATTCCCCGCCGCTACTGCGTCGGGCGAGACCGCGGGACTGGACTGCCTCTCGGCATCGGGTATGCCGCGCGGAGTCGCACTTGGTAGCTGTAGGTGTCGGCGTTGGTGCCATTACCCTCGGGCGCCTGGATTTCAACCGTCATGGGTGACCCGGTCTTGAAGAAACCTGGTGTCGCGTTGGCAGTCTGCCGTGGCTGGTCGGCATCGAACCGGAAGTTATACAGCGTGCCCCAGCGAATAGCCTTGGCATTCTGATTTTGCTCAAACGTTTCTGCCTCCCCGGTTATGGAGCCAGCGGTTTGATCGACAGTCCAGGGAGTGCTGCTACATCCATGGTTATTAAAAGTGCAGTCGTTTGGCCAGCCAGATTCCTGAGGCGGCGCGTGAAATCCGATGTTACTAACAGTGAACTAACGGTAGGAGAAATTGTTAAACATGTTACACTCCCAGGATGCGCCTGGCACCAGGTGTATTCATGCGGGCTAACGTGGGCGGCCTCAGCAAAACAGGTCGCTCCCGGATTCGTCGTGGTGTTCAGGTCATCGACGTCCACGCGGAAGCAAATCTTCAAAAATTTGGTGACGTCCTTTTGGATTTAGGCTGGGACGCAGTGCGGTATCCAATCCATACAGCCTGCTCGCTGGCGCGCGCCCTGTTTTAGCGTAAATTCGCCAACCTCGTGAAAAGCGGTTGCGTCAGTCGAGAACTAAAAACACCGATCTCCCGGAAGAGTGGAATCTTCAAGAGTTCGCCCCTTCAAAAAACCGGGATTCGAAAGTCAAAGACCGGCCGGTGGCGCGCCGCCGCGTTGATTGTTCTCAATTTGTTCATGATCGCGCACATCATTCAATGGCGCATCATGGGCAAGACGGTTTCACCCATCGAGCCTTCGGAAACCATGCACACGTTGCAGAAGGGGTTCGTCAACGCAGGATTCATCTTTTTTACTCTGGCGATTTTAGCGACGTTGATTTTCGGGCGATACGTTTGCGGCTGGGGCTGTCACATTCTCGCTTTGCAGGATTTCTGCGGCTGGCTGTTGAAAAAGGTGGGGCTTCATCCAAAGCCGTTCCGGTCGCGATTGTTGGTGTATGTGCCGCTCATTGGCGCGCTGTACATGTTCGTCTGGCCCACGGCGGTTCGACTGTTCTCGGACCCGCAACACGAACCGCTTATTCCAAAATTCACCAATCATCTGGTGACCACCAATTTTTGGCAGACGTTTCCCTCCGTAGCAGTGGCCATCCCATTTCTTTTCGTCTGCGGTTTTATGACGGTGTATTTTTTGGGGCAAAAAGGCTTTTGCACCTATGCCTGTCCTTACGGCGGTTTCTTCGGTCTCGCTGACAAGCTCTCGCCCGGCAAAATCCGCGTCACGCCCGCATGCAACCAATGCGGCCACTGCACTGCGACCTGCACTTCAAACGTTCTGGTGCACGCGGAGGTGAAACAGTACGGAATGGTGGTCGATCCGGGTTGCATGAAATGCATGGATTGCGTCAGCGTTTGTCCGAACGACGCCTTGTATTTTGGTTTCGGCAAGCCGTCGATCCTGGTTCCCAAATCAGACGCAATTAAGAGGAACTATTCGTTAACATGGCCGGAAGAAATCGTTGGCGCACTGGTATTTCTTGGAAGTTTCCTGGCTGTTCGCGGCGTTTACGCTCTGGTCCCGTTCCTGATGGCGCTTGGTTGCGCCACGGTCACGACGTTTCTCACCTTGAAAATGTGGAGATTGTTCCGGGCAAAAGAATTGTCCTTTTACCGTTTCAATTTGAAGTCCGGAGGCAAAATTCGAAAAGCGGGCTGGGCATTTGCAACCTTCGCCTGTGTCTGGATTGGATTGAATACACAAAGCGGCTGGGTCCGCTATCATGAGGTTCTGGGCAGCCGCGCGTTTAAGAAAGTCCAGCTGCCCGACGAGCTCGCCCTCGCGCAAGTCAATCCTGCTCGCTGGCTCAGCCCGACTGACCGGCAAAATATCCTCGCGGGAAAAGAACATCTTCAAGCTGCTTCGAAGATGGGGCTCTTTGTAAACAGCGAAGCTTTGCCGAAGCTGGCATGGTTTGAATATCTCCTCGGTGATGCGGAACAATCCGTCCAGTTACTCGACCGCTCCGCGGCTTACCAGAAAGGAGAGGGGAAGGCCTTGAGCCTCTATTATCGCGGCGCGATCTTGAATCGGCTGGGGCGTTACGATCAGGCACAGGTGAGTCTGGATCAGGCTCTGACAGAACGAGACAACTTGATTCTGGCACGCCAGGAAAAAGGCGAATCGCTCTGGCAGCTTGGCCGCAGGGACGAAGCCATTTCGGTGTGGATCGATGCCGTGCAGCGCAATCCGCGCCTGGCTCTGGTGAATAACGAGCTTGCCGGCGCAAAGCAGTCGTTAGGTAAAGTCGAAGAAGCCAATAATCATGAAAGGCAAGCCGATCAGTTCACGCCCAATGATCCACTTTTCCATTGGATGATTGGACGCCGCCTCCAGGACCTTGGTATGACCGAGCTGGCCGAAAAACATTTCCAGCGCGCGACCCAGCTAGACCCCGGAAACAGTCTGCCTGGCGAGCATTGAGCCGCGAGTCGGTAATTGATGTTTTTTTTGATGGCCTGGCGCCTGGATTTCAACCGTCATCGGCGAGCCGGTCTTAAAGAAGCCTACTGTCGCATTGGCGGTCTGCGGCGGCTGGTCGGCGTCGAAGCGGAAGTTATACTATGTGCCCCAGCGAATCGCGTTGGCGTTCTGATTAGTCGCAGACGTTTCCGTGTTCCAGGTGATCGAGCTTGCGTCCTGGGGTAACATCCCACGGTGTGCTGCTATACCCAGCGTCTCCCTGCGTCCCATCATGTGCCCAACCCGGATGCTGAGGCGTGGCGTGAAAGCCAATGTTACTTACGTTAACTCCGGTGCCCAGGGGCCCGCTGAAGGATTGAATTGCGCGGTCGAGGTTCATGTTGAAGAGCGCATACTCGTAGTGCCAGACTCCCGCAGACGGGTTAGTTATGTTGTAGCCTATAAACCAAAGCAAGAACTCGCGAGTTCCCGTTTCACTAATCGCTAATCGCTAATCACTAATCACTAATCACTAATCACTAATCACTAATCAACTACCCTCACGGCCGGGATGCGGGCTCGCCGCAGTCTGGGTGCCGGAGTAGGTCTCGGCGTAGGAGTCGCGCATGGCCCCGACACTAATAGACGCACATCGTCCACAAACATGACTGTGAGGTCGCCGGCACCATCCTGACACGCCTGGCACTACAGTCCCTACTTCTTTCCTTCCACTAACGCTGCTGCTTCTCGATCGAGCGCGGCGTAATCCGGTTTGCGTGGCTGCAAATAAAATTCGTCGATCACGATCTGCACCAGCGCCGCAGCCGGGACAGCGAGAAAAACTCCCAGCAACCCAAACATGGTGGCGGTCGCCAGGGTAAAGAACAAAATGTTGACCGGATGCAGTCGCATCTCTTTGCCCAGCACACCCGGCACAAGAACGTTTAGCTCGACCTGGTAAACCACCACAATCACTCCGAGGGCTAACCAGAATTTTGTCGCGCCCAGGCTCAACGCGACCAGCAGAATGGGAATGGCGACAAGAAATGCGCCGATGTTTGGCAAAAATTCACCGAGAAACGCGAACACGCCGAACATCAGCGCCGGTTGCACGCCGATTAGCCAAAGCAACACGCCGATCGACGACCCGGTGATAACGCCATTGATCGCTACCCCACGCGCCCAGGCGGTCATTTGTCGCATCAGCCGGGCGAGGGTGCGATGCGCTTGCGCGCGGTAACGATCGGGCGCCAGCGCGAGATACGCCGCCACGAGTGGGCGCGGGTTAGCCAGGGCAAAAACCAGTAACAGAACTGCGAACACAAAGCTGGCCACGCCGCCGACCAGCCCAAGTGTCGATCGTAACAAGATGTTCCCGACTGTACCGGCAGCTCCGCCAACTTTCCCTGCGATTTCATCGGTGCGCGGCAACGCGTCGCGGACTGCCGGATAATTTTGCGTGAGCGATTCGATGCGGACGCGAATGCCGTGCCACATAGTCGGTGCGCTGCGCACCAGTTCCTGGGTTTGCTTGGCCAACGGCGGAATCGCAAAGATCACGATCGTGGCAGTGATTGCAACGAGGGCAAGTATCAGCAGGATCACACTGACAAAACGCGGGAGATGACGTTTTTCGAGCCAGACCACGATCGGGTTCAGGACCATGGCGAGAAGAAACACGAGCGCGAAGAGCAATATCACCGGTTGCAGCGAGCGCACGATCAACCAGAGGATGATCAGCAGAAAAACCAGCCACACGATGCGCCATGCGCCTTGATAACTCAGCGGCGCGTGCTGATTCTCGTGATCGGATTCTTTCATGCGATTCCTTTTACAGGAGGCAAATGTGGGGTTTGAGGAGTGCCCGTCTAGCTGTGTGACGGACGCGTGTCAACATTTTTCATATTTCTCGGATTTTTCCGGAACCGAGCGCTAATTACCACGCTCGAGTGTAGAATGACGAAGGAATGGAAGAGAATGACGAAGCACGAAGGACAGCAGGAAAGGCGCGCGGTTTGCGCTCCAGCCTTAAAGCTTCAAGGAAGGACGTTGCCACGATAGGCGCGGCAATTCATTCGTCATTCGGATTTCGTCATTTCAGGCTGGTGGCCCCTTTAACTCTTTTGATATCCACACAGCGATTGCTTCCTTACGTCCTTGTTCTACCTTCGCCGCGTGTCATTCAATAAGTTTGGACTTTCGCCTGAGGTAGTGCGCGGAACGCAGGCGATGGGCTTTGTCGAGCCAACGCCAATTCAGCTTCGCGCGTTTCCAATCGTGCTTGGTGGTAAAGATTTGATCGGGACCGCGCAGACCGGCACCGGTAAGACCGCGGCGTTTGCCCTTCCCATCCTGACGTTGCTCGCAAAACACGGCGCGTTCCGATGTCTGGTGCTCGAGCCAACGCGCGAACTCGCCGCACAAGTTGAAACGGCGTTTCGCGATTATGGGCGGTTCACAGATTTGCGAGTCGCGCTCGTGCATGGTGGGGTCGGTTACGGGAAACAACGCGAGGAACTCAAGCGCGGCGTGGATGTTCTTGTCGCCACGCCGGGACGCCTGCTCGATCTGCTGGAACAACGCGCGACCACGTTGAAATCCGTAAAAATTCTTGTGCTCGATGAAGTGGACCGGATGCTGGACATGGGTTTTCTGCCCGATGTGCGCCGGATCGTTGAGAAAATCCCAACAGATCGACAAACTCTTCTTTTCTCAGCCACGTTGCCGCCGGAGATCGAACGCCTGGCCGCCTGGGTGTTGCGTGATCCCACTCTGGTGGAAATCGGCGTACGCCGTTCGCCTGCGGAAACGGTCACGCATGCGGTGTATCCGGTAGCGGCCGAGCAAAAGTTCGACCTGCTCATGGCACTGTTGGAGCGGACAAATTTCGACAGTGTCCTGATTTTTTGCCGGACGAAGGTCAACGCTGATCGCGTTGCGCATTCCTTGAAGCACGCGAGGCATGCCGTTGCTGTGTTGCATTCCAATCGGACACAGCGCGAACGGATCGAAGCTCTCGAAGGCTTCAAGAGCGGCAAATACGAAGTGATGGTGGCGACCGATATCGCGTCGCGCGGACTCGACATCGCCGGTGTGAGTCATGTGATCAACTACGATGTGCCCGAGCATCCCGAAGATTATGTGCACCGCATCGGGCGCACGGGCCGCGCCCAGAACGTGGGCGACGCCTTCACGCTCATGAATGGCCAGGAACTGCCCGCGTTGCAGGCTATCGAACATTTCATTGGCCAGAAAATACCGCGACTAAAGCTGGAGAACTTTCCGTACCTGTACACCGCGCTCTTTGAATCGGAGTCAGCCACTAGTGGCCGTCGAGCAATCGGCGGTGGCAGGACTCATCGCGGATATTCATTTGGAAGAAGGCGATGAAAGAATGCCGAATGGCAAATCACGAATTAATGTTCGAATGACGAACTTTTGCAGCGCTGCGTGTTGGGGTTCGTGCTTCCTCATTCCTTCGTCGTTCGTGCTTCGTCATTGTCCGCCCTGTCTCCGCTTGGCGTGCTCTCGCCACGGCGAGCAAGCTGTGGTCGCGCCCTACCAAATCGGCTCGATTTGTGCACTGTATAAGCTTTAATAGGCTGCCTATGTCTGAACAAAAAGCTGCCACCGACTCACAAGCTGAATTCGACCAGCTCCAGAAGAAGCTGGTGCCGCTATGGAAATCGATTGAGCGATTTAATCAGGACCCGCAAACGATCGTGGTTGTTCCGTCCATGTCCATCGACGCGATCAGCTCGGGTGCGGTGATGCAGGCGTACGAGGAACGTTTTCTGTTCTTGTTGTTGCTGCTGCGTCAGCCTCGGGCCCGGCTGATCTATGTGACTTCACAAACGATTCTACCGAGCGTCATCGATTATTACCTCGGTCTTCTGCCCGGTGTTATCCCGAGTCATGCGCGCCAGCGCCTTTTCCTGATCTCGCCTCTCGATCTCTCGGTGCGTCCACTAAGCGATAAGCTGCTTGAGCGGCCAAGGCTAATGGAGCGCATCCGTTCGTTGATCATGGATCCTGATCGCGCACACCTTGTTCCCTTTAACACAACCAATCGCGAGAAGGAACTGGCGTTGCGGCTCGGGATCCCCATGTACGGCGCAGACCCGAAATTTTTCCCGCTCGGCACAAAGAGCGGCTGCCGGACAATTTTCATGGAAGAAAATGTCCCGCATCCTCTGGGCGTAGAGAATCTGGGTAGCAAAGAAGACTTAATCGAGGCCATCGCGCAAATGCGGGCAAGGAAGCCTTCGATAAAACAAGTGCTGGTAAAGCTTAACGAAGGTGTCTCTGGCGAAGGCAATGCTGTTATCGATCTAAGCGGGCTGCCAGCTCTTGGTGACTCGAAGGAGAAAGCTGCCTTGGAGGAACGCCTTCGCTCGATGAAGTTCGAGTTAGCTGGAGGTACCTACGACAGCTACATGAAGAAACTCCAGGAACGAAAAGGAGTAGTCGAAGAACGCATCATGGGAGAAGAAATCCGGAGCCCCAGTGTCCAGCTTCGCGTTACGCCGCTGGGCGTAGTGGAATTGTTGTCGACTCACGACCAGCTCCTTGGCGGCCCATCAGGTCAAAGTTATCTCGGCTGCGTATTTCCGGCCGACCCTGGGTACGCGGCTCTCATCACCCGCGAAGCTGTCAAGGTTGGCAGGCGTCTCGCGAAAGAAGGAGTCATCGGGCGTTTCGCCTTGGATTTTGTGGTAGTACGTTCGAATGGAAAATGGGAGCCCTATGCCATCGAGATTAACTTGCGAAAGGGGGGCACCACACATCCGTTTTTGACCCTGCAATTTCTTACAGACGGCACCTACGACCCTGAGACGGCCATCTTCACTGCGCCCAATGGCCAGCAGAAGTTTTTTGTTGCCAGCGATCATGTCGAGTCGCGGTCGTATCGAACGTTGACCCCCGACGATCTTTTCGACATCGTGGTGCGGCACGATCTGCACTTTGATCAGACGCGCCAGACGGGGGTCGTTTTTCACATGATGAGTGCCCTGGGTGAGTTGGGAAGGACAGGGCTGACCGCAGTGGGCAACTCACACGAGGATGCGAAGGCCACGTACGAGCGCGCGGTGACTGTGCTCGATCAGGAAACGGGCGGGCCCACGCCTGTCACCCCGTAGCCTGGAGAACGCCGAAGGCCTGGCGAAGGCGGCCCATTCAAACTTCGTCATTGTTCTCTAATTAGTGTAATCGGGAGATCGACCGCTTCAAATCTTTCTGGACGGAGCTACCGGGATTACGCACGAAGGTTTCTCAATGTTTTCAAAAAATTGTCTTGAGATGTTTGCGCGATTTTGCGGAAAAGCGCGCCTCACACCCAACTCAATTTCAGCGCTGAATGATCCGACGCGCGTGACGGCGTGGCCACCGGTTGCCTAGGCGGCGGAATATGGGCAACAGGAGGTATCGCCAGCGATGGAAACGATCCGTTTGTTGTCACTCGCAACACCTTCACAAATCCGGGTGATCCTTGGAGCGATGGCGAGGCCGTGATTCGCTTTCAACCCGGGCCCATCTTTAGCGGTAACTCCAGTGATTACTGGGCACCTACGAACTGGCAGTCACTTGTGGATCGGCTTCTCCTGGAAATGCAAATCCGGCTCGGACCGATGGCAACTGGGCCGCTGCAGAGAAAATTTATCAGGCAGCAAGCTGCGGTTACTTTGCCAGCGCGTTGAGGAGTCGCCGCGGCGACCGTTCCATCTGTGCGCTAAGCCAGGGGCCGAGGCGTCCAACGCTCAACACTTAAAAAGTGTCAGTCCCTATTTTTTTGAGAACTTCGTCGCGCGATTTCCGGAGAAAGAATAAGAGGAAGGAGACTGCGAGATAAAATAGGGTTGTCGTCGATTTTGGCGCTGGTCCTCGCGTGAGAGTGCATGGCCGATATCCAAGTTGATCTTGGCCATGGGAGGAACGCTGGGGCCAGCACCAAAAGCGATGCAACTCTCGCAGCCCTCCTTGTTGTCGTATCTGCATCGTTTTAACCAAAAGCGCCGAGTTCACTACAAAATCCACGTGCAGCCGAGGTGGCGGAGCGACGCCCCAAGTCCCAGACTCCGCGCGCCAACGAAAGTCCAACGCCCAACAGTCACGGAAGAGTCGCCCGTTGTTTAGCTGTGGTAGCTGGGGTCGCTGACCCCGGCCGAGCGTGGGAATGTAATCACAAACTTGCCGGGGTCGTCGACACGCGGCTACAGCGTTAGCGTTTCAATCTCTCCGGCGTATTTCCATTCCTGCCTCGTCGAAACCGGTCCAGCGCGTACCGGGTTATCGAAAACGCAATTCCATTTGTCGCTGTAGCTCTCATTTGGAGCGAAGAACGTGATCGAAGAATTCGCGTTGCCACAGCGCTGCGCTCAACCAAGGCGCCACCTATTTTGCCGAAGCGCAATATGTCACCCGCACGAATACGCCTGGTGCCAGACTCATCCCGGGAATGCAACAAGTGCAACAACGCTTCCTACCGTCAGTATAGCGTGACTGGCATCACCAATTTCACGTTTAGCCCGTAGGACCTACCGTGCAATCCACCTGCAATTTCGGCCTGGCCGGCGCGAACGCCCTGGCCGGATCGAACCCGACCCGGGCAACGATGGCTTTGGCCTGTTGCCTACAAGGTGACCAACCCCTCGACTGGGTGTGGCATTGCGAGTACGCCGTCTATAACCAGAACCTTGATCGTGCCATTCAAATCACGAAGCCGCGTAGCAAGTCTATGTTAACGCGGCTTCGTTATTAAGATCGTCCCAGCTTGCCCGAGGACTAAATTGGAGCTAGAGAAGACTTGAGAATGAGGCGCTCATTGATTGTGATGTTAATCGCCGGGATATGCTGCACCGCCATGGCTCAGGCGCAATCTCGAACCTGATCGGCAGATGGAACGTGGAGATTACCTTCGGGGACGGGAACAAGCGATCATTGCACTTTGACGCGCAAGGCGAGGGAAAGGATCTTTTGAGGTGGTCGATCCACGAGCGAAGGTCTGGGAGCCGCCACGCATTTTGAGGCAAAGTGGACTCCAGGCGAAGGCAACTCCGTGACGTTTTCCGGCCCGGTGGAATTTATGCTCGGCAACGTCGGACGCGATGTGGAACGCTGGTGTTCAAGGGAAAATTTGAAGCGGCGAGCTTGATCACGGGCGAGGTCGAATTCGCTTCGCTGGCTGGGGAGCGACCGTCAAAGCACGGGACGTTCAAAGCGACTCGGGAATAATAAAGAGAAACCACAAATCAACACGAATCGACACAAATAAGAGGGCTAAGCAGATCGGCCCACGAAACAAGCGAAAGATGCGAAAAGGGCGTGGCGATTGCGGACTCGGAATTTCTTCGCGTATTTTCGAGTATTTGGGGACAATACCTGGCAGTGATCTTCGCTCGTTTTGATTAGTCTATTCGTGTCCATTCGTGGTTAGGTATTCGGTACGGGTCGTTCGCATTTCGGAGAAAACCACAAATCAACACGAGTCGACACAAATAAGAGAGCTAAAGATCGGCCCACGAAACAAGCAAAAGACGCGAAAAAGGCCTGGCGGATTTTTGGTTCGGAAGATTTTTTCGCGTGTTTAGTGGGCAACGGCTGGCAGTGACGTTGGCTCGTTTCTATTAATGTTTATTCGTGGTTAGAAGAATGCCTTAAGCAACTTGCCGCCCGAATGAAAATGGAGACACCTTTCTTCTGTGAAAAATACATACAGCGTCAAGGAGCTTCAGCGGGAGACCGCCGCCGCCGTGCGGACGGCGGAGTCGGGCGTCCTGGTTACTATCACGCGGCATGAGCGGCCGGTCGCGCACGTGATTTCAGACGAGCGACTCAGCGCGCTGTTGGAAACGTTGGATCCGGCCGCCAATCCCAATACCTAAAGACGGTCGAGAAACTGCGCGCCGGGAGACTCAAATTCCGCCCGCTTTCCGCCCTCGGGTGAAAAGACAGGAAATTCTCATTGCCCACCCGTTTGGGATTACATTCGCGCATTGGCGCCGGAACCGAGAAAACGCGTGCGGGCCGCGCTGCCGGCGACACGAAAGCGCTCGTTGAGGAATACGAGGGATATTATCGGCTTCGCGTCGGCACGCATCGCTTCGTTTATCGTCACCATAAAGGCCGGATAGAAGTGTTCTTCGCCGAACAGCGGAAGCTGGTTTACGAATTGCTGGCAGCGCGCATCGGGAATCTGTTCGAGGGTTAACGTGGCAAAGACACGAATTCCACGAATTGCCACCAATCGCATGAGGCTTTTGGACCAATGTAATTAGTGTGGATTCGTGAAATTCGTGTCTCGTCCCTTTGCCCAATCCGCGGTTCTGAAAACCAGAGGCCAGAGGTCAGAAATCAGGGGTCTCTTTTACCGAAGGCAGCGAAGACAACGAAGAGGGTGATCTGAGTTCAATTCAGTTCCCTTTCCTTCCCGCGCTTTCGGGG
>JAALOD010000139.1:5201-8426 GCA_013372845.1 Candidatus Udaeobacter sp. | reverse complement strand
TAATCGGGAAAGTCTTCGCGCGTTAACCCCACGAAAGGTTCCCGCGCCGCGTCGGCGAGCGAGACGGAGCGACGATGCGCAAGTGGATGGGTCGGTGGGACCGCAAGATGGACTTGCTCACGGAGTAATTCTTCGAAGCGGAGATCGTGAAACGCGCCGCGTTTTGCGGGACGAACAATAAACGCCAGCTGCAATCGTCCATCACGCAGACTGGTGACGATCTTCTCGCTGGTCCAATCGTGCAGTTTCACGTGAACTTTAGGCATTGCCTGTTGAAACGCGCGCAACGCCGGCGACACGATCTGTGTCCTAAATACCGGCGTATAGCCAATGTGCAGTTCCGTTTCACCGGCCTGCGCAAACGCACGCACGTTTCGCACAGCTTCATTTGTTCGTTCCAATATTGCTCGAGCTTCTTTGAGAAAGGCGTGTCCTGCGTCAGTCAGCCTGACCGATTTGCCTGTGCGTTCGAACAACTGCACGCTCAGCTCGTCTTCAAGGTCGCGGATCTGTCGGCTCACGGCCGGTTGCGAGACGTGAAGTTTCTGAGTCGCGGCGCGCAAGACGTTTTGCGCCTCTGCCACGGCCACGAAGTAACGAAGATGCCGTAGTTCCACGACACTCAAGTATGCCGAGCCGGCATACCGAGACAAGAAACATAGTCTTTCACAACCCGGCGGTTCCGGTCCGATCGTGTCCGCATGAACAATCAACTGATTAAAGGAGGAGAGATATGAGCCGGACTATCGAAGCAATCATGCGTCACATGGTGCCTCCGGCGGCTCGGCCCGACAGCCCCAACGTCTCTGTGCGATCGACTAACACAGTAGTGGTGCGGCGCAAACCTGAACGCAAGCTGCGTGTGGTGTTCGCACCACCACCGCTAAGCGCAATCACCACACCTAACCATTAGGAGGGATCTAAGAAGGGAATCATCGAACCGATTAGCAAACGCAAAGCACTTCTTCCGAAAAAGATTCGGACAGCGCCAAATCACATGCGATGAAAGCTATTCGAATCCACAAGTACGGCGGGCCTGAAGTCCTGCAGTATGAAAACGCGCCGCGTCCGAAAGTCGCCGCGGCGACCGACGTTCTCATCCGAGTTCACGCGGCCGGGGTGAACCCGACCGATTGGAAAGTTCGTGAGGGTTACTTAAGGGACTTCCTGGTACATAAATTTCCGCTCATCCCTGGGTGGGATTTGTCAGGTGTCGTGGAAGAAGTCGGGCCGGGTGTGTCTCGATTTAAGAGGGGCGACGAGGTTTACAGCGTGTCTGACCCGTCGCGCGATGGCGCTTATGCCAAGTACACGGTCGTGCACGAATCCGAGATTGCTTTCAAGCCGAAGTCGCTTCATCACGTGCATGCGGCGGCGGTGCCCTTGGCTGCGTTAACCGCCTGGCAAGCTTTGTTCGACACTGCGCAACTACAAACGGGTGAACGCGTGCTGATTCACGCCGCCAGCGGTGGCGTCGGACACTTCGCGGTGCAACTCGCAAAATGGAAAGACGCGCATGTCATCGCGACTGCGTCCAAGAACAATCACTGCATGCTGCACGAGCTCGGCGTGGACCAAGCGATCGATTACACCACGCAACGCTTTGAAGATGTCGCGCGCAATGTCGACATCGTGCTCGATCCGATCGGTAGTAAGATCCAGGAGCGGTCATGGAAAGTCCTGAAAAAGGGCGGGCGCCTGGTGTCGCTGCTTCAGCCGCCATCTGCCGCAAAAGCCAAGGCGCTCGGTGTTCGAGGCGCGTTTGTTCGCACTCAGCCAAATGGGGCTCAGCTGGCAGAAATCGCGGCCGTAATTGACTCAGGCAATCTCAAACCTGTGGTCAGTCGGATCTTGCCACTCTCTGAGGTGCGTCGCGCACATAAACTTAGTCAAGACGGTCACACCCGCGGGAAAATGGTCCTACGAGTGAACGGCCCAACTTTATGAAGGAAAGGGATCACCAAAATGATAACGGCAATCTTATGCGCACTTATTATTTGTCTCTTCGGCACAAACGCCGATTCGCCTAATAACCATCGGTTTACTAGTCCCAAGAATCGCGTTAGCGCGAAGATACCGTAGCTCCCAACTGTCGATCCAAGTATGCCGAGCCGGCATACCTAGACAAGAAACATCGTCTTTCACATTTGCACAGGAGCAAGCGGATCGTTTTGCATGATGAAAACTGAAGTTCCAACCAATGGTGAACTACCGATTTCTAAGACGGCAGAACATCGGCGCGGCGCCGTAATTCAAGATTATGATGAGAAGAGTTCGGTGCATCGTCATGAAGATGGCTCTTCAGGCAAACAGGGGAAGCGCTCACTGTTCCGCCGACCCAGTGTGATTGTCGCCACTGCGGCGCTCGTAATTGTCGGAATAGGCTATGGCGGGTTTGCAACGTTTCATTCATTTACTCACGAATCAACCGATGACGCCTTCATTGATGTGCACTTCGTTTCTGTGGCGCCAAAAATCGCCGGTCGCGTGGCCGTGGTGCATGTGGATGACAATCAACTGGTCAAAAAAGGCGACGTCCTGGTCGAGATCGATCCGCGCGATTTTCAAGTCGCACTGGCGCAGGCCAAAGCGAACCTTGCAAAGGACAAGGCTACGCAAGTACAAGCAAACGTAAACGAAAAGCGCGCGCAGGATCTATTTACCAAGAAGGTCATGAGCGCGCAGGAGCGAGACACCAACGTTGCCACTTCAGACTCGAGCAAAGCAAGTGTGGAGGCCGATGAAGCGGCAGTCGAGCAAGCCGAACTTAACTTGGGTTACACGAAAGTCATAGCGCCGGTCGACGGCTACGTGACTAAGGAAGCGGTGGCTACCGGCGATTACGTGCAAGTGGGACAGGCGTTCATGTCGCTCGTGCCGCCGCGAGTTTGGGTAA
This sequence comes from Candidatus Udaeobacter sp., assembly GCA_013372845.1. Taxonomy (GTDB): domain Bacteria; phylum Verrucomicrobiota; class Verrucomicrobiia; order Chthoniobacterales; family UBA10450; genus Udaeobacter. Next base: position 5,530 of record JAALOD010000139.1, on the reverse strand, counting down.
CCGCCAATTTCAAAGAGACGCAACTCCGGAATATGCAACCGGGACAACCCGTAGACATCTCCGTGGACGCTTATCCGAGTCTCAAATTGCGCGGACGTGTGGACAGCATTCAGGCCGGCAGCGGAGCGGCCTTCAGCATGTTGCCGCCGGAAAACGCCACTGGCAATTACGTGAAGGTAGTCCAGCGCGTGCCCGTGAAGATCGTGCTCGATGAGGAGCAGCAGGTGCAACGCGTGCTTGGACCCGGGATGTCGGTAGTTCCGACTGTGACAGTAAGTGATGGAGCCGGTGCCTTAGTCACGATCGTAGGTATCGCGATAGCTCTCGCG
>JAALOD010000139.1:0-4980 GCA_013372845.1 Candidatus Udaeobacter sp. | reverse complement strand
GATGAAGCGACTTGGGTGTTAACCAGCTATCTGGTTTCCAATGCCATCATTCTCCCGGCGACCAACTGGTTAGGCCAGTTATTCGGTCGAAAACGATTCCTCATTAGCTGCATCCTTCTATTCACCTTCGCCTCGGCATTGTGCGGGATCGCCGGAAGTCTTGGTTTCTTGATCATGGCGCGCGTATTGCAGGGCGCAGCTGGTGGTGCGCTGCAACCGATCTCGCAGGCGGTTCTCATGGAAAGTTTCCCGCCGGAGAAACGTGGAATGGCCATGGCTGTTTTTACCATGGGTATAGTTGTCGCGCCGATTCTCGGGCCAACGATCGGCGGATGGCTGACCTACAACTACTCCTGGCGCTGGGTGTTTTATATCAATCTGCCAATCGGCATCCTCGCCGTTATCTTAATTCATGCCTTTCTCGAAGATCCGCCCTACTTAAAACGCGTCTCCGCCGCGAACATTGACTACCTCGGGTTCGGATTTTTGAGCCTTTGGCTGGCGAGCTTGCAAATAATGCTCGATAAGGGCCAGGAGCTCGACTGGTTCAGCTCGAAAATGATCGTCTGGTGCGCGGTGCTCTCCACCGTGGGCTTCGTCGGCTTCATCGTGCGTGAGCTACTCACGCGATTTCCACTCGTCGACCTTCGCATCCTCAAGAACCGCAATTTCGCTGTCGGAAGTCTACTCATCTTGTTAGTCGGCGCACTTCTTTACGGCACGACCGCGATCCTGCCGTTGTTCCTGCAGAATTTGTTGAATTACACCGCGCTGGCGGCTGGTCTGGCGATGACTCCACGCGGTATCGGCGCATTTTTGGCGACAATCGTTGTCGGTCGCATCGCCGGACACATCAGTAACCGCGCTCTGATCATCGTCAGTTGCCTGCTGTTTGGATATGCATGCTTCGAGCTTGGCAACATTAACCTTCAAGTAGCGCCGGGTAACCTGCTCTGGCCAATTATCCTTAGTGGCGTGGGGGCCGCTTCAATCTTTGTCCCCCTTACCACATCGGCGATGGGCACGCTCAGCCGCGAACAGATGGGTAACGCGGCCGGCATTTTTAATCTAATGCGCAATATCGGTGGGAGCATTGGCATCGCGATGATCACGACGCTGGTCACGCGTCACGCGCAAGCGAGCCAGGCGGCTCTTGTCTGGCATATGTCGAAGTTTAATTTCAACTTCCAACAACAGCTTGCGCATATCCAGAGCGCACTCGCGAACAACACCGGCAACTGGGCAGCGACGAAGAAATCACTGGCAGTTCTCTACGGCATTCTCCAACAGCAGAGCGCGCTACTCAGCTACGTCTACGGTTTTCGTTTCTGCGTGCTGGTCTGCCTGGTCTGTGCTGCGCTCGCTTTACTGTTCAAGAAGGTGGCTAAACCGACGGGCCCGGTCGCGGTCCATTAACGATGTACAAGAAGGAAGTCATGAGCACAATGTTCGAACCAAGTGATGGTAACTCACGCGTCCTAATCATAGACAACAATTCTGCGTTCACGCACCGCGCGTCTCTGCTCCTTCAACACACTCGCCATTACGTGGTGTGCGAGGAGAACGATGCGCGCAGAGCATTAGAAACCGCGCGCAGCTTCAAACCTGATCTCATTCTTCTGGATTTGATCATGCCCGAAGCTGACGGCACGGAAATCGCCGCCCAGATTAAGTCCGATTGGACACTGCACGGCGTGCCGATCGTCTTCGTAACTGCACTTATCACGCCGGAAGAAGCGCAAGATGGTCGTCGCATCGAAGGACATCGCGTTGTCGCGAAGCCGACCAACAGTTCCGAGCTGATTAACGTAGTCGAGAAAAACCTTCCACGCTGTGGTGCTGCATTCTAAAGTTGGACATTCACAAATCTGAGATTTTAGTCGGATGCTCTTTCCACAGTCCCTGAAATCCAGGTAAGCGGCTTTACAATCAACTCTCGTCGATTTATTTCGTGGAGCGTTTGATGGGTCTCGTTGTCGTTAGGTTGAGAGTTTAACCGACCAGCTGTCGGTCTGATTGGGAACCGCGGTTAGCTTCCACCCATTGGAGCGGCAGAGCGCCCAACCGAGCGCGTAGTCCATGACTTTGGTTTCCTGAAGGAGGGTGAAGTGCGTTTGCTCGGGGTATTCCTTGTAATCGGTTTCGGCTTTCGATTCTCGATACAAGTCGAAGTTTGCTTTCACGATTGAACAGGGCACGACGCGATCTTCGCCGCCCGCGATCAGGAGCAATGCCGCGCGCGTATCGTTCCGAAAGTTGACGGTAGTTGCGCTGTCCGGAGTGAAATTTGCCAATGCTGTTTGCAACAGAACCCGATTCGGAGCCGGCACGATGTAACGTTTGAAGGCGTCGAGCGATTCGGTTTCCGTCAGCGAGTTTGCGAATGCGTGCTGAAATTGTTCCGCTGTCAGTGAAGCGGTTTTGTTGCTAAGAGACTTGCCGAGAACTGAGAACGCCAGCTTCACTAGCGACAACGGCAGGTGAGCAATTCCCTTTACCGGAGCACTGGCAATCGCCACGCCAGCGGCGCCCCAGCCGCGATCGACAAGAATCTGTGTCACCAAACCGCCGAAGCCATATCCGATGATGATCGGAGGACTTTCGAGTTCGCGAATAATTTGCTCGTAGTGATCGACAACGTCGGTTACTCCAAGGCTTGCGAAGCTGCTTGAATCGCGGCGAAGCTGTTCGATGTCGCCTTCCATGCCAGGCCAGTTCGCGGCAATGACACGATAACCTTTGTGGGCGTAGTGTTTGGCCCAGTGCTCCCAACTGAGCGCGGTCATCCAAAGACCGTTGATTAGAACTATTGTAGTGACGTTCATTGCGAGAAGCGGGGGGTGCGCGCGAGCGGTTCGCCAGGAAACTGAAGCCTGATTGGCGGTCGGAAATTGAATGCGGCCAGGCTGTTGATGAGCAGTGGATCGTGTCTGTATGTGGGCTGCCTAACAACTGGCCGCAAAATTCGACGCAACTTTAAGACGTGTGCTTTCATGTTAGTGTGAGGGATACGCTGCGCGATCGGCCTCAGCGGCGTTCGAGTTGCGTTCGTTTGTGAAAGCGGAACCAAGAAAAATCTGGAATTTGCGCGCCGCGCGTCCGCAGCGTCGGCTCCAATAACCGAACGCGCCTAACGACAGGTCACCGAGCACCTCCTCACGAACGGTTTCCGGTGTGAGATTCAGCGATTGGCAAACGTTTAAGAACGAAAATGGCCAGGAACAATCATCGGACATGACCCAGCGATAAGCATCGAGATAGAATTCCCGCTCCACCGCGCTGGTGGCGTCATGGAACCGTCGCAAATCCAGTCCGGCCTGTTTTAGGATCCCGGCCGCCAAATCTTTCCGGCTCGTTTCGAATTGGTAATCGTCGGCAGCGTTCATGTTGTTGTGAATTGCTTTGTTATTTGTTTCTCAACCTTTCGAAGAGCGAGATTTCAAAAGATCTCAGAGTTTCGTGCGCAAATGTTTCCGCGCCGACGCTTTTCCTTGGCCGTTATTGTGGTCCCCGCGGGATCTCGACCTGGCCGGTCAAATCGAAACCGAACAGTAAAATCAGCAAGACGAAGATGATTGGTGTTATGCTCATGGCTTCTTCGATCATCGACAAAAAATCGCCACCGCGAGAAGGCCGAGCAGAACACCGAGCAACGGACTTGAGACAGCGAACCAGAAAGAAACATCCCAGCCAGAGTCTTCGGCGATTGCATTTGTCTTCATGCTATTTTTCTCAAGCAGTCCAACATCGATATTTCACAAAAGGTGAAATTTCCTTCAGTTACTTCACCAGATCGTACTTGAGGACAAAATTCAGCCGCTGACCGTCGTGAGATGCACCATTGCGGACTTCCTTGGTCATTCTCAGACCACCTCTCATCGCAGCCCGAGCGTCTACGCTTCGATGATGACCTTGAGCGCCCGCGTGCTTGCCGCGCCGGCGAAGGTGTCATAGGCGTCCAGGATCTGGCCGAGTCGGAAGCGGTGCGTGATCAGGAGCTTCGGCTCGAGCTTTTTCGACTGGACGGTCTTGAGCAGCATGGGCGTGGTGACCGTGTCAACGAGCCGGGTCGTGATGGCGATGTTGCGCGACCAGAGGCTTTCCAGATGCAGATCGACCTTGCTCCCGTGCACTCCAATATTGGCGATGATCCCGCCGGGCGCCACGAGGTCCTGGCAGAGCATGAAAGTCGATGGCACACCCACCGCCTCCATCGCGGTATCGACTCCGCGCCCGCCCGTAAGCGCTCTGACCTTTTTAACCGCCGTCCCGTCGCCGTTGTTGACCGTCTGCGTTGCGCCGAATCGACGTGCAACGTCCAGCCGGTTGTCGTCGAGATCGATCATGATGATCTCGGCTGGCGAATAGAACTGTGCGGTCATGAGTGCAGCCAGGCCGATGGGACCAGCACCGACGATAGCTACCGTCGAGCCAGGCGCCACCTTGCCATTGAGGACACCGCATTCGAAGCCGGTCGGCAGGATGTCGCTCAGCATCACGAGGGCCTCTTCGTCCGCTCCTTGAGGGATCGAGTAAAGACTGGTGTCGGCATGGGGAATGCGAACATATTCGGCCTGGGTGCCGTCGATCTCGTTGCCGAGAACCCAGCCGCCCGCGATGCAGTGGGAATACATGCCACGACGGCAGTATTCGCACTTGCCGCACGCCGATATGCATGAAATTAGCACGTGGTCCCCGGGCCGGAAGGCGGTAACCCCCGCGCCAACGGAGTCGATCACGCCGACACCCTCGTGGCCGAGGATGCGCCCCGGCGCACAGGTGGCGACATCGCCCTTGAGGATGTGTAGATCGGTGCCGCAGATGGTGGTCTTGGTGATCTGCACAATGGCATCACCGGGCGCTTGCAGTTCGGGCTTGGGACGATCTTCGACGGCCTTATTGTCCGGCCCGCGGTAGACCAGTGCTTTCATGTCCTTCTCCTATGTACGAGGTATTTGGGCTTCCTGAGTAGGATTAGGT
>JAALOD010000138.1:4370-8526 GCA_013372845.1 Candidatus Udaeobacter sp. | reverse complement strand
ACCGATGGAACATTCCGTCGAGCAGGCCCTGGAAGCTGTTCCTTTTTGTTTCGGCCAAATCTCGGTTCGAAAAACCAGCAAGAGTTTTGTGCTATGTCATCGCGATGACGAGGCACACGATCAGTTGGAAATGTTTCGAAACGCAGGAGGCGCGATCGAGATCGCAAGATATGACGACGACGGAAACTATCGTCCACTAAAAACCGCGCCGAACCTGCGGCACGGCTGGCGCATGGAACTTGGGACAATGGAGGAATTGAAACGCGCTCTCGATAATTTTTATCCAGGCAGACTGGCCGTCTTCGTCGCGTGGCAGAGTGGCCAACTGCGCACCACGCCGCTCCGCGAAACACTGGATCGGCAATCGGGGATGTATCGTATCGCCGCCAAAATTTCGGATGCGCAGATTGATGATCTGCTGGCGGATTTTTGCCGATCCAATGGTGGCTGTTTGCGGACAATCTTGTGGAAGCGCGACCAGTCCGGCGCGATTGCGTCAACAAAGTTGCCAAAAGAAAAGTTTGATCCGACTTGGGATCAGGTCCAAGCGGCGGGTAGACCGGAGTCATCCGCCTTCGCTAAAGCTACGGCGGACACAGCGACCCCGGCTACAGTCCCGCTGCTTTGCCAGGAGGCGTGCAACCTTTTGGTCGCGGCCTGCCGGAAAGTAGTGAAAGCCGAATGATCATTCGCGCGCGGGACGTCGTGACGATGGATGGAGCGCCTATTGAGAATGGCGCGGTCGCAATTTCCGGAGATCGAATTGTCGATGTTGGAAAATTCGACCAAATCAAAACGCGCAATTCCGGCGCCGTGGTCGATCTTGGCGAGCAAGCGCTGCTGCCGGGTCTGATCAACGCCCATTGTCATCTCGATTACACATGTTTACGCGCTAAGATTCCCCGGCAAAAATCGTTCACCGACTGGATCCGGGCCATTAACGCGGAGAAATCGAAACTCTCGCCAGCAGATTTCATCGCCTCGATCAACGAAGGATTCGCGGAGGCAAAACGATTCGGCACGACAACCATCGCGAATCTGACTGCGTTTCCGGAATTGGTCCGGCAGCTCCCGGATGCGCCGCTTCGCACGTGGTGGTTTGCGGAATTAATCGATGTTCGCTCGCCCGAGCGAGTAAATGAACTTGTCGATTCTGCAGTCGAATCACTGAAATTCGCGCAAAACTTCGGATTAGCTCCGCACGCGCTGTTCACGGCGTCCAAAAATTTGTATCAACGGTGTGAGGAAGCCGGCGCGAATGTTTTGCTGACAACGCATCTGGCGGAATCGCGAGAGGAAATGGAAATGTTTCGCGATGCATCAGGCCCGCTTTACGAATTTATGAAAAGCATTGGGCGTGACATGGGCGATTGTGGGAATGGGACACCCTTGGAGCTATTCGTCGGCGCGCCTAACGCCAGTCCGGCTGGGACCAGTCGCGCCCTATCACAATGGATCGTTGCGCACGTAAACGAATTGACGCAAAGCGACTTCGAGTTGCTGGAAAAAATGAGGACTAAATTTCATGTCGTGCATTCGCCGCGAAGTCACCAGTATTTCGATCACAGCCGATTTCCATTCAAACGGCTGCTTACACTCGGGCTGAATGTTTCCTTGGGCACCGACAGTCTCGCCAGCAACGAAAGCCTGAACTTGTTTGCAGAGATGCGTGCATTCCAGCGTAGTGAACCGGAGAGGTCACCGGAGAAGATTTTTGAGATGATAACGGTGAATCCGGCGTCGGCGCTACGTCAGCAGAACACGCTCGGCCGGATTCGGCCCGGATTTCGAGCCGATCTTATAGCCATTCCCTGCGGCGAAGACCGGGATCTATTCGGAGAAATCGTGGCGTTCGATGGGGAGATTAATTGGATGCTGATCAATGGAAAGATGCAGAGAATCGGGAATGACAAGCACGAATCAATGACGTGATTCGTTAAAAACGTTACATTGTCACACCAACGCGCCCGGCAGCTTTTTAATGTTTCAACAATTTAACATGGCGAAGCCATTGCTTGCTCGCCATCTACTGCGCCAGTAAACTCGGCGTATGGCCGGACAAGGAATGCAGACGCGACTGCTTGCCGGGCAGAGCCTTGCCTTACAGCAAGTTCTCTCGCCTCAACTCCAACAAAGCCTCCTCGTCCTGCAGACGCCCCTGCTCGAGCTGCGAAACCTTGTTCAGCAGGAAATGGAGACAAATCCCGTTCTCGAAGAACTGCCAGATGAGCCTGGCCCCGACGCGCAGGGCGAAAGCGAGGCTTCCGTTGACGATAATTTCAAGAGCGAATTCGAGAAGCTGGCGAGCCTCGATCAGGAATGGCGCGATTACATGGCGCAGTCGGCCAACACCGGTACGGACGGCTTTCAGAGGTCACGGGAAGCGAAAGATAAGCGCCAGTTCTTTTTCGATTCCATCGCCGTGCAAGAAACGCTTCAGCAAAATCTGCTGGGACAATTGAATCAGAGCGCCCTCAACGCCAGCGACCGCAAAGCCGCGGAGCTAATCGCTGGCAACATCGATGACAATGGATTTCTCCAAAGCACGCCGGAAGAAATGGCGCTGAACTCGGGATTCCCCAAGGAAGATTTCGAGAGAATGCTGGCGTTAATCCAGAGTTTTTATCCGCCAGGAGTTGGGGCGCGCGATTTACGCGAGTGTTTGCTCATTCAACTAAAGCGAGAGGGAAAAGAAGACAGCCTGGAGTACAAAATTGTGTCCGAACATATGGAGGATTTGGGCAGGCGACGCTTTCCCGAGATCGCGCGTCGGATGGGGATCAGTGTGGAGGATGTGCAAAGCGCAGCCGACAATATTGGACGGCTCAATCCGCGTCCCGGTCAGGTGTTTGCAGCCGCGCCGCAAAACTATGTGCTGCCGGATGTGACGGTGGAAAAGGTGAATGGCGAGTATCAAATCAGTTTAAACGACGAGCAGATTCCGCATCTGCGGATCAGCAATCTTTACAAAGATATCATTGCCTCAGGCAACACCCAGGGCAGCGAAGTCAAAGATTATATCCGCGACAAAATCCGGAGCGGGAAATTCCTTATCCGCTCGATCCATCAGCGCCAGCAAACGATTTCTAACATTGCGCAGCAGATCGTCGCGAGACAGTGCGATTTTCTCGAGCACGGACCGTCGCACTTGAAGCCGATGACCATGGCAGAGGTCGCCGATGCGGTAGGCGTGCATGAGACTACGGTGAGTCGTGCCGTGTCCGGCAAATATATGGCCACGCCGCAAGGCGTATTTGAGATGAAATATTTTTTTACGCCCGGCTACCAGACCGCGACCGGCGAATCGTTGAGCAACACCAGCGTGAAGGAAGCTATCCTCGACCTGGTGAAGCGCGAGGATGGCAATGAACCGTTGAGCGACAATGAGATCGTTGAGATCCTGAGTGAACGCGGTATTCCGATCGCGCGGCGCACCGTGGCCAAGTACCGCACGGAGCTGAATATTCTGCCAAGCCACATGCGGCGAAAGTATTGAGGCTGCGCCTCGCGTAATTCGCTAAAACGCGACATCGTTAAACCGGATCACGAACTACGAATCACGATTCACGCCTCACCATGAATCCTTCTCTCCGTGCTGCCGTGATCGCCGAATGGCGAGGTCTCCCCGAGAGAAAACCGCGCGGCGATCGGTGGCAGTCGCCGGCCGAGTTGGTTCCAAAATTGATGCAACGCCTCGGGTTGCGCGAGCGTTTGCATGAGACGGAAGTGATTGACGCCTGGGGAAAAATCGTCGGTGAATTTATCGCTACACATTCGGCGCCGGTAGCATTGCGCGGAGGCGTTCTCTATGTTCGCGTGCTCCAGCCAGCCTTGCATTACGAGCTCGAACAAATTTCCAAGTCCGAAATTTTGCGAAAACTAAAACAGCGTTTCGGCGGCAGGACGATTCGCGATGTGCGCTTTCGCGTCGGTTGAATTTAACCGCGACGCGGCGACGTGCCGAAAGCTGATCTCCCTGAAATGCCCATGTGTTGCTCTGTGCTTTCGCCGTCCGCCGTAACCTCGGAAGGAAGAGGTTGCCGTTTGCTCATTCCGATACCGAAGGCGGCAACGTTCAAAACAATCATCACGAGCGCGAAAAGGTACATTCCCATTGCCAGTCCGATCGCCGCGTGCATTGCCAAAATACAAACCA
>JAALOD010000138.1:0-4270 GCA_013372845.1 Candidatus Udaeobacter sp. | reverse complement strand
AGGTACATTCCCATTGCCAGTCCGATCGCCGCGTGCATTGCCAAAATACAAACCAGCCAAAACAGCCGCGTCTTCCTTATCCAAATGAAAAATGGATAACCGAGTTCGATCAGACAGATCGAAATTCCAAGGATCGGCAGCGCGTATTTGAATCGAACAAGAAGGTCCGGAGAAATAAGGTTGAAATGCGGCCGAGTTAGCGATCGCCAGAGATTCGAGCCATTCCACCAACCGCTGCCCAGACATTTTGCCAACCCGCCGACAAAGTAAACGAAGCACATATGCACCTGTAAAACGCGCCGCCAAAAACCTAAAAGTTGTGGACCTCTTAGTTCTACTTTCAGCAGCCGGTGATCGAGTGAGTATCGGTCCGGCAACGGCGATAACATCAAATAAAAGAGGCCCGTGGTCATGAAGTTATCGGCGCCGTATGCGAATAGCCCACCGCTTTCAGCTGCGCAGAGGTGAAGAAACCACGCAATGATTGCGGCCGGGCGAGAGAAAAGGCCGAGTAATAACAGCAGTCCCATGCAAAGCAAACAGGCCCAGGCAATAGAAAGCACCGCGTCCTCGCCGACGTGAGCGTAACCGCCAAGAGCAACAAGCCAGCCAAGCTTGGGAATCAGTGGACTGTCGAAGGACGTAATGGCTTCTCCCAGTTTGCGGCTGACAAGGCCTCTGCCAGTACTCGCAAACAAGTGGTGCCAGTCACTTCTTAAGAACAGCGCATAAATGGCTACTTGCAGCCCCAGGCCGATACGCAAAACCGCGAGCCACCCGTCTGTTTCCGGGGGAAACAGGAAGTCCATGAAATTTTCCCAGTATCGTCGCGGCAGACTCATTGCAAGGTTGGCCTTCAAACCGGGTGATCTAAACACAGACGGCACGGATTAAACGGATAACAGGAGTGAACGAGTTAAGGGCTGCGTAATGACGAGATACAAATGAGGGACGTTCGGAGGTCGTCATTCGTTCGAAACGATGTCTCTTTCCTATAATCCGCTGCAATCGGTATTTCCTCTACCGCTTCTCTTCACGCAGGCTGAAATCGTAACTGAACATGGGCTGGAAAGATTCGCTCTTTCCACGTTCAAAGTCACTAATGTCAGGAGGGCTAACCGCCCCGAACGTGGCTCGAATTTTTTTCACGTCAGGACGCTCTCGCCAGACAGAGAGCGCAAGCATCTTAACGACCACTTCCCGTAACGGTTCATAACGTTTGTCTCCCAGCCTGCTTAACAAACTATCCAAATGAAGGGCCGCTGCTCTGCCAATTACGTGCGGCGACTCATATTCTACACGTCCGTCTTCGTAATAAAGTTCCAAGGTTAACTTGTGGTAATCTGGAATATTCGGCGCAAAAAAACTGTATCCAGCCTGGATACCAGCAGCATGCAAGTAGGTGGCGATCCCTTGCCGCACGGGACTGGATGCAGCCGCTTCTTTTCCGAGGACAAGAGCCCCAATCAGTTCGGCCTTGCGCGCGTACTTTTGAAGCGCTGATGGCAGCATCGTTGTGCCCTCGGCGATCAGCGAGAATATGCCGGCAAAACAAACTGCCGTTATGAGGGAGAAATGTACGACGAACCAGCCCGCGTAGATGCGCTTGGAAAGCATCGCGTTAACCCTAAAGTCATTTTGCGCATTCGGCGATTGATTTTCAGTCCTGCGAATAACCAAGACGGAAGCGCGGGAATTTCGCACGCACTCGAGACGCAAGCGCGCGACAAGGCGACCCAGGCCTGGAATCTACTTTGCGGCTCGAGCCAGTACACAACACAGCCAGCCCCGAAACCTTCGGGACTGGCTCATTGATTCGTTAACTAAACCGGCGAGCGATTTAAAGTGTCGCTGCTACCAGTTTCAGGTTCTCAGTCGCGGCCTTACTCTCGCTAGTTCCGGGTAGAACCATTTCCACGAAGCGAGCACAGTCGGTCCTGTTGTCAGCGTAAAACAGTGTCGCTTTATCGGTTTGAATACTCTTTAAGGAGCGCGTTAGCGAGTTTCGGTTCTGAGTGGGCGCATGCATTGCAAGGGTGCTAAGACCTATAACAGCCAGAGCGACCAGCATTGCCGCGACCAAGCGTTTGGTGATTTGGGCTTGGAGCTTATTCATAAGGTGCGACCCATACAGGCGATATGAATAAGTGTCAACTAGAAAAATCAAAAATCTTAAAGTGGCATTTAAGGCAGGGCGAGTCAAGTTGGCAAGACACCTGAAACATCTGTAGGATTTTTCCCTAGCAGACGCGCGGGCTGTCTAACAAAAATCCAACTGCTAAGCGCACAGAGCATGGCCCGCCAACAAGGGCAACAATTCACTTTTCAATGTCTTAAAGCTCGCGTACGCGTGACCAAAACTGATCATGTCAGATGAGGCTTTCGGGGGTGATATGCAGAACCTGGAAACGACTTACAGGGAAGCAGAGAGAACAGAAAGGCCCGGTCGTAACCAAAAGACAATCGCTAAGATTATGACCACTGAAGTAGCCGCAAAAGCGGCGGCGCACTGCAATCCGAGGAGCACGTGGCGCGAAATGCTACTTTGGCGCGAGCGAAGCGACGATTGCTTCAAAGCGCGGGTCGCCCCGCAGCGGGTCCCAAAATGGATGGAGACGCAAGTAGCCGTAAGTCACGTGACTCCCCGGCAGCTTCGCTGCCTCGGCCAATTGTTCGATTGCGCGATGTTTGTCGCCGGTCCACGCATAAATAACGGCCAGATATTGGATGAACAAGGGCCCTTCGAGGGCACTTTTTCTGACGGGTAGTAACTCAACCGCGCGTTCGCCTTCGCGAATCGCGTCTTCCTTGTTTCCCAAGGCGGCATCCACCACACCAAGGGCGCACAAGCCCGCTGCGTAATCGGATTGGCCGCGCAGAGCCTGCTCTAGTTCTTTTCGCGCGCTGGCAAAAGCGGCACGAGCAGCGAGCTCATCACCTCGGAGTCGAGCGACAAGACCCTCGCACCAAGCGTTAGGAAACGGAATGTTCTCCTCGTAACAGCCGCCCGCAGGCATAGCAGCGAGCGCCCGCTGGGCGGCGGCGGCATCACGGTCACGCAAGACAAGGTCCAGCCACCAGTTAACGATAATAGGTGCGGCAGTTGGTTCGTCGGCCAACACAGTCTCGATCGCCGCATGCATCGGTTTGGAGTCGGCGCGCGATTCCGCATCAACCCAGGCACGCCGTACCCGACTGGACACATCTTTTGGAGCAAGGGTAAGCGCGTCGTCCAATGTAGCGGCCATTTCCGTGTACCGATGCAAAGCTTCGTATGTGAGAGAAATTTGCTGAAGTATTGAAAAGTTGCGCGGGTCCAGCTTCAACGCGTCCTTCATTTCCTCAATGGATTTCTCCCAGTGACCTTGGCGCCGGTCAATGTAGCCAGACAGAAGAGGAATGCGCGATTCGTTCGGCAAGGTATGTCGTGCGACAGCCAACTCCTGCTTGGCTCGATCGTAGTCTCGATTCACCCAGTAATCGTGCTGAGCGAGTGCCAGATGTGTTTCCCCAGACTGAGGGCGCAGGCGACGAATGGTTTGGATGGCCGATTCGGACAATTTAAGACGCGCATCCGTGTGATCGAAGCCGAGGAAATAAATTCGGTCATGTGCGCCCGCCAGCTCGCCATAGGCTAAAAAGAACAAGGAGTCACGCGCAACAGCTTGATCTAGCAGCCGCACTGCCTGGAACAAATCTTCTTTTGCCATTGTGCTAAACGAAATTCCATTTACCAAGTCTTTGCCTCGCAGGTAGGCATCATAGGCGACAAGATCCGTCGTTGGCGGCTCCTGGATGGCTGCTTTTTCGGTCGATGAGACCTCGGCTCCGAGCTGATCTGCAATCTTTTGCGCAATCTCGCTTTGGAGCGTGAATACGTCGCTCAAATCCCGATCGTATTCTTGCGCCCACACGTGAGCATCCGTGCGCGTATCGATTAATTGGGCGTTCAAATGGATCCTGCCTGCTTCTCTGCGCACGCTTCCCTCGAGCACGTACGCGACATTCAACGCACGACCAATTTCCTGCGTATTCCGTGCGCCGCGATATTTGGCCACGCTGTTGTGGCTGATCACCTTTAGATTGGCCACTTTCGCCAGTTTCGTGGAAACACCGTCGTAAACACCGTCGGCAAAAAAAGCATTTTCTTTATCTGCACTCAAACTTTCGAAAGGCAGCACCGCTACGCCGCTTGCCGCCGGTCGACCCGCCATCTCGCCGTTCCAAATCATCACACCAACTGTCGATCCCAACACCAGCAGGAGCGCTG
>JAALOD010000137.1 GCA_013372845.1 Candidatus Udaeobacter sp. | reverse complement strand
AAATAAAACTGTGGTGGAATACACCCTCCGCGATGCGAAAAGCCCAATCGGCGTAGCCGAATACCGACTATTGCCGCCCACGCTTAAGGCAAAACTACCGGCGGTCAGCCAACTCAAAGACGCCGTCACAGGAGTCGACGTCGCAGACGCGTAACATCACCGGCGCTCAGCGGACGAATTCTGACTTTGTCTTCTGTCCTTTCATGGCCTGGCTTCTTAATTTTCTTAGTTCTTACTTTCCTATCACGAGCACGATCTTCCCAATCGCTCCCGGCTTCATGACTGCGCGATGCGCCTGGGCCGCTTCGGCCAGTGGAAATTCCTTGCCGATCACCGGACGCAATGTCCCGTTCTCCAAACCGGCCACGAGCGCTGCGTGAATGCTTGCCAACTCTGCCGGCGGCGTGTTCGGCAGTACCATTCCGCGAAGATCGACATCACGCTGCATCGCGTCGCGTGGATCGATCTCCGCGCGGCCGCGGCTCCCGATAATCGCGACACGGCCACCCTTCGCGAGAATGGTCAGATCTTTCGCGAGATTCACGTTCGCGAGCAATTCCACGATTACGTCCACACCGCGCCCTGATGTTGCTTTCATGATCTGCTCGAAATGGTCAGGCGCGCTATGATCGAACATTTCGTGCGCTCCCTGTTCGCGCACGAGGTTGCGTCCTTCGTCGGTGCCCGCCGTGCCGAACACGCGCAGACCACGAGCGCGCGCTAGTTGCACGGCCGCAGTCCCCACACCGCCGCTCGCGCCGTGCACCAGCACTATTTCGCCTGGCCTCGCGTCGGCGCGCTGGATCAACCCGCGATAAGCCGTCGCGTACGGCGTGCCCATGGCCGCGCCTTGCGCGAACGAAACGTTTTCAGGCAAGGGATGTACTTGCGCCGTTTTGCACAAGGTAAACTCGGCATACGTACTGCCGGCCAATGATCCTCCGGTGTAAACACGATCGCCCGGCTTAAACTCATTTACATCCGGACCCACCTGTTCGACCACGCCCGCGCAGTCGTTGCCTGGCGTGTAAGGCAACGCCGGCAGTCGCGCATAAGTTCCCGCGCGAATGTAAGTCTCGACCGGGTTAACACCGATGGCGTGGATTCGAACAAGCACTTCACCCGGACCGGGCCGCGGCGTCGGCACTTCTTCGAGCCGAAGAACTTCCGGATCTCCAAATGCATGCACTCGAATCGCTTTCATCGGCTTTGTCTTACTTGTCTTCTTTCGGCGTCAAACATCTAACCTTTCCGCAATCCGCAATTTTCTTCTTCCTCTTTCTTAAATTGAAACTCGCTCACTCCCTTTGCCCGGGTCCTCCGTCCTGGCTCCCATCTTGTACCGCTTTCAGCCTGCGCTCGTGGAAGAAATCATGTAGCGGCACCAGGATAATCATCGAGAAATAAACCCAGCCGCTCCACTGGATCTGATCCGTCGGCAAAGTAAGCGCAAAGATCAGCGCCACGATTCCGACGCCGACCGGGACGCTCCAGCCCGTCAGCTCACCGCGCGTCACCAGTCTTTCCCGCGCATTCAATCGCAACGGGTCACGCAATTGCCAGGCACGAAGATTCAAGAGCAGGATTTCAGCGGAAATGGCAACGCCGAGCGCATAAATCGCAAAAATCGTCCTCGCCTGTGATTCGGTGGTGTGAAGCGAGAACCGCTGGCCGACGTGGCCGCTGCTAATGAGGTACCACATCGCTCCGAAGATTGCCTTCAGCGGGTAGATTAAGATCAGGACCGTAACAATCATCGCCCAGCTGATCAAAATCGAGGCGCTATCTTCGAGGCCGTAACGCCGGCTCCACAACCAATGGCCCCGCCAAAAGATGCCCAGCACCGCGATGCTGCAGACAAAGGTCGGCACATTCTTGAATGCCGCCAGGAGCGTCTGGATGTTATCGGGGATCTGTTGGGCAGCGATCACCAGCATCGAAATGGCAAACGCGAAAGCTGCGTCGATGAAGGTTTCCAGCCGCGTCATCTCAATCCCGCGCAACCGAAACCCGTGAAGCCGCGGCAACGCGTCGAGGTCTGCCGGCAGCGCTGACGCGATGTCTCCATGGCGCGGATTCATTTTCTTCATCATGACGATCCGACATCAACTTGTGAATTGAAACTCGCTCGTTGCCCACACTCACTCGCTCCTACCCTCGTCGCTTTACCTTCTATCTCGCTCATCCCATTCGCTCGATTCCTGGCTTCGTGATTACCTTTTCCCCTTTCCGAAATCCGGAACTTCGACGGTGGGCGTTGAGCTTTGGACGTTTGCTTCGGCTAGGCCTTTGTGCGGGGTCGCTAATCACTTCTCAGTTGAAACTCGCTCGCTCGCCGCTACCTCGCGGCTTTACCTTCTATGTCGCTCATCCCAGTCGCTCTTGACTTCCGACCTCCGCCGCTTTTCCTCGGCCTTATGCTTCGCAGCTGGCTTGGCATTGGCTTTCCTGATTGTGCCGCTCAGCTCTGACCCTCGTTTTCCTCTTTCTCAATTGCTCCTTCAACCTTTTGCTCGTTGGGCAACGTGCCGATGGTAATGCGCAACTTATCCGCGGCGTCTGCGACCACATTTCGTACCCGGTCGCCCTTCTCCTTTGTTTCGCGGTGCAATTGATCGATCGCATGATCCAGCGCCGCCTTCATGCTTGCAGCCGTGCCCCCTTTCTCGTACTCGCGCACCACCACCCCTTCCAGTCGCGCAATCACGGCATCAACCGTGTAATTTGGATTCACCTTGAAATCGCCCGGAGGATGATCCTCGATCGCGCTGTAAACGTCGATCACCTCTTCGCTGTGCGCGCCCCAGCGCAACACCTTGTAAAAAAGCGTACCTTCGCGCTCGCCTTTATAAACCAAATCGATAAGCGCTGCGACGAGCGAAATTGGGACCAGCGCAAAATCGCGCAAATTATCGAGCAGCAGCTTGAGTTGAAACACCATGACATCCCGCAGGAATCGCCAACGCCCGCCAGAGGCAGTAGGTGACGGTGATGACACCGAATCCATGCCGGCAATTCTATCAGGCCACGGACGTGGCGTCACGAATACTCGCCTGGTCTGTCCTCCATTTTTCGTCCGTTGGTTGAGTGATCTTGCTTCTTTTGCAAAGCCAGCAGAATGCGAGGAGTGTCGCAGCATGGAAGCGCAACCGCTATCGCGCGCTTTTTCTGAGCTTTCTACTCCGCTCATCGCAGACGCCGCTCTGCGCTTGAAGGTTCCGCCCCGAATCGCGCCGCCTGGCATTCGGCCAGTCACGCCCAATCAACTTCTCGCGGGCCCGGCCCTGCCGGTCAGACACTTTGGAAGCGTCGATGTTTTCCTTGAAGCAATGCAGCGTGCGCAGCCTGGTCAGGTTCTCGTAATCGATAACGGCGGCCGTTTGGACGAAGGTTGCATCGGCGATTTGACCGCGCTCGAAGCTCAACACTGCGTTTGGCTGGAATTATAGTCTGGGGCGCGCATCGCGATACGCCGGAGCTGCGGCAAATTCCTCTACCAATTTTCAGTTATGGGATGTGTCCTTCCGCCGCAACGGCTCGATCCTCGTGATCCGTCAGCGTTGCAGTCGGCACGCTTTGGGATCTTCAGGTCGAACACGGCGATTGTCTTCGCCGACGATACGGCTGTTTGTCCGGTGCGGGTTTGCCGACGAACTGCTTCGCGTTGCGCGCGAAATCTGGCAACGGGAACGCCATCAGGCGGACGCGATCAAAAGCGGACATCTCGCTGCGGAACAGTTGGAGTTTGCGCGATATCTGGAGAAGCGGGCAACCGATTCGAGTTACACCTTTCGCGAACACCTGCGAAAAATAAGCGGCGCAATCGAGGAATGATCAGATCGCTCGCATACGTCGAAGCTGTAGCCGCGGTCGGTGACCCCGGACCAATCCTGAAACCCTCGAAAAAACCTATAATCCTTACATCCTAATTGCTCCTTCTGACTTTGGTCGCATTGACCGGCTACATCACGCTTTCGCGTCCCATTTTGTCCGCGAATTAGTTTAGTGGAAGTAGAAAGTAATTTATCGTACTCGGCGAGGAGATGAGCAGGATCACGGAAGACCGCGATCGCGCCTGCCTGGCGCAAAACTGGTTCGACGGTGCCGCCACAAGTCAGCGCGATTGTTTTTAGCCCAACCTTGGCTGCGGCTTCGATGTCGAAGCGCGTGTCGCCGACGGTGATCGCTTCCGCCGGGCTGACCTTCAACGTTTCGAGCGCAGCGCTGAAAATGTCGGGCGCGGGTTTGGAACGATCGGCGTGGCCTCTCGGCTTAACCCATCTATGTCGCTCGATTAATGGTTGAAGATGCTGCTGAGAGCACGGCTGTCCCAAGCGAAAGACACGAAATGCTGATCTCGCTGTGAAGAGGCGAGAGCTGGTGCGAAGTCTTGCCGCCCCCGTTTCTTTGCCGGAAACCTGCGATCGAATTCCTTATGATCGCAAATTCGGATCTGAGCCGTAAATTTGCCTTTAGCGTTTAGCCTTTTCGACGACGTTGTCGCAGCGTGGGCATAAAAGAAGTCATCGAGACGATCAACCGTATGCAGGTCGCCGGTGTGATTGAGCGTTACGCAATCGGCGGCGCAGTCGCAGCAACGTTCTATCTAGAGCCGGTGGCCACGCTCGACGTTGATGTTTTCGTCGAATTTCACACCGAGCCTGGTTCACAGATGATAAGTCCGGAGCACATTTTTAGATATTTGCGTGATCGTGGTTGCGAGATGGAAGGAGAGCACGTTGTCATTGCCGGCTGGCCGATCCAGTTCCTTCCGGCCAGCAGCGCTCTTGTGCAGGAAGCGTTGGCCAAGGCTGTCGAAAAAGATGTGGACGGGACGCCTGCTCGCGTCTTTACCGCCGAGCACCTCGCCGCCATCGCGCTCGAAACAGGCCGGGCAAAAGATAAAGCGCGGGTGCTTCAATTCATCGAAGCTGATGCGATCGATTTGGACCGGGTGCAAGAAATCCTCACGCGTCATGGTTTGGCTGGCGCTTGGGAGCAGTTCGAGCGACAATTCCTAAAGTAAAGATGAAGCTCGCTCTCACCCCTATCATCGAGAGTAAACGCACCTTTCGGAGACGCGCCGCGGCGCGGCCCCTCGCCGAGAAGCTGAGAATGCTCGATGCGCTTCGCGAGCGCACCTTGGCTATTCGCCGTGCGTCCAATTCCGGTCCTGCAAAGAAAGACGTCACTCACCAGAAATATGACGCCGGCAAAGGGAAGAAATAATATGTCAGTCGCCGAACTCGAAAAGTGACAAAGGCATGGCCACCAATATCGCGCGCAGTGCGGGTTGCCTCACACGGAAGAGGATTACCGGGACCTTGTGCAGCTACTCGATCGGCTCACTGACGAAGTCGGCGAAGACAAAATCATCCGCTCGCTTCGCTTATGGATATCGCCGCCCAACAGATCCCCGATAACATCCAGGCGTTCCTGGCGGCATTGAGATCGCGAACGCGAACGCTGCGTCGATAAAAGTTTCCAGCCGCGTCATCTCCATCCCACGCAAGCGAAATCCTTTCAATCGTGGAAGACTGTCCAGATTTTCAGGAAGCGCGGAACCGATTTCCGCCCAGCGTTCTTTCATGCCCGCCATGCTATCGCGACATCCGAACTTCCTAAATCTTAATTCTTACCTCTAACTTTCCCTCGCCGGGCAACGTATCGAGGTCTGCCGGCAGCGCTGACGCGATTTCTTGATGCCGCTTGGTCATCGGTCAGCGATCCTATTCCGAAATCCGAGTCGCACTCTCTTTTACTTCACTTCCCTACTTTTCTGGCACGAGCACGATTTTCCCAAACGCTCATGACCCCGAAAACAGAAAAGCCGCCGAGGCATTCCTGCGCCGGCGGCTTATCGTCGATTAACAGCTTTATCCATGTCGAGGCGAATCGAAGCGTCGGCTGGTCGATCGCCGCTGTCTGGTGAGCCCTTATCGGCCTGGTAGGCGGTGAGCGCCTCGCGGGTCAACGGCCCGAGCAATCCATCCACCTCACCCTGTAATAGCCCATCTCTTGTAGCACGGCCTGCACGTCCGCGATCACCTTATCCGGCGGCTCAGCACGTTGACCCACATAGATCGGTCCGTCGTAGCATAATATTGGGCCGAAGGACTGTAACCCCATGCCGGATACCAGTAGCCGGCGTTCCAAATAATAACCGCCACCGATTGTTCCACACGGTTGTAATGCGAATGATACCAGCCCTCATCGTGCCATTCCGGATGATACGAGCGAATACTTCGTATTGCGGACCCTGCCAGCGTCACTTCCTC
Source organism: Candidatus Udaeobacter sp. (assembly GCA_013372845.1). GTDB lineage: Bacteria > Verrucomicrobiota > Verrucomicrobiia > Chthoniobacterales > UBA10450 > Udaeobacter. Next base: position 2,334 of record JAALOD010000137.1, on the reverse strand, counting down.
AATCCGATAATTCTGGTTGTAGGTAACCGCCGGAACCTGCTGCGGCTTGGCTGCGCACGGAAGTTCGCGTGCTGCGATTTGATCTGTTGCACTTGCTGCGGATCGGGCTTTTCGCCTTGGCGCCCGCATTAGCCTGCACATTTTGCTGGCCGGCTGCCGCACCTACGGCACCTGCCGCAGCTGCATTCGGCGCTGCCGGATTAGTAGATGTCTTTTCCACCGCGGCGGGACCCTTATCCCTTTCTCCGCTGCTCAATTCGCTGCTGTCGCGCAGTGGGCGTCGGCGTGCGCTGATTCCGGAAACATTCGATTTCGGGGCAGTCCAATTCCTGGTTCCTGGAGCTTTATGGCCTTTTCCTGCACCGGGCTCATTCGTAGCTCCATGCTCATGCGTAGCCGCGTGTTCCTTTATCGCACCGGGCTCATTCGTAGCCGGGTGTCCCTTCATCGCTCCGTGCTGCGTCGCGGCTGGGGCCTCATGCTTCGCCGCATTCGGCTTGGGCTGTGCTTGAGTCGCATGCGTTTTCTCCGGGGCGTGCTTGCCCTTTGATGGTGATTGCTGTTCGACTGGCTGTTGGGCCAACGCGGCTCCAGCCAGCGCCAGCGAACAACCTATCAATAGACTGGTAAGTTTATTCATAATAATAATGTTTAGTCGTCTGATGTTGGCGATCTATTCAGAGTCCTTCCTGTAATTTCACTCAGCCGTGTGCTCGCGAACCTTTTCGGAGTTACGCAGCATCGATCGCCTAACCATAATTCGCGCGACCGCACCCATCCGGTTCGCATTACTTTTGGAAAGTCCAAAGCGCTCGATGCAATGAAACCTGTAGCCGAGCAAGATTATCAGCAACTCGTGGAATTACTGGATCGGCTCACCGATGAAGTCGGCGAAGACGAAAATCATCCGCTCGCTTCACTCATGGATGTGCTCGGAGTCCTCATCGAAAAATACGAGGATGAGCATGTTCCGGAGCTAGCTGAATAAACTGACTTTAGATCTCTGGCTCCGATCACCTGTCACTGACTCTTACCCTGTGACCTCTGGCGTTTGACACAAACGCCCTACAACCCCGGCATCGTGAACGCGATCGCTTTGAGTTCCGAGGCGAGCGTGTTTGCCTGCTCGGTTGTGAGTTCGACCAGCGGCGGCCGTACCGTCCGCCATGCCGGATCGTGCGCGTAGATCGCAATCGCCTGCTTCAACGCCGCGATCATTGACGAAAACTTTCTGCTACTGAACACCTGACGCACGACATTCAATTTTGCCTGCAGACCTTCCAGGTCTAGTCGCGCCGTAGCCTTGCGCGAAGGCGGATCCTCCAAGTTCGATTCTCGATTCTCGAATTTCGATTTTTCGGTGCAAGCGACGTAGAGCTTGTGAATGGCGGCCGGGTTAACGTTGGCGGTCGCGGAAATGGTGCCGACACCGCCGTTCCGCATATTGGCGAGCAGGAATGAATCGCTGCCGACAAAAACATCAAAGGTGCGAGCCGCACGGGTAGTTGGAGCCGGACCGGCGGCTCGGACTGCAAACGCGTCGAGAAAAGTCTTGGTATTATTCCAATCGCCCGAGCTGTCTTTCATTCCGGCGATTGCATTCGGATAAGCCGCAAGGAGACGCTCGACCAATCCCGTGGTGATGCCAACCACCGCCACCGGTGGAATGTGGTAGAGATAAATTCTCAGTCGCGCATCACCGACGCGCTGCACAACTTCGCTGAAATAGCGGTAGAGCCCTTCCTCGGTGACATCCTTGTAGTAGAAAGGCGGCAACATCAGCACGCCCGCGCAACCGTTTCCGACAGCCTGTTTGGTGAGCTTGACCGCTTCCATGATCGAGCAGCAACCGGTCCCCGGCATCATCCGCGACGGATCGACCCCGGCCGCGACCAGCTCGTCGAGCAGCATCGCGCGTTCTTCCATCGACAGCGAGTTCGCCTCGCTGTTGGTGCCGAAGACGGCAAGCCCGCAGTTCTGTGACAGCAACCACTTACAATGCGCGATGAAGCGTTTGCTATCAGGCGCGAGATCAGCCTTGAACGGGGTAACGACCGGTGCCAGCACGCCGCGTATACGAGCGCTTGCAATCATGGCTTCTCCTTTAAAGGATAGTTCTTTCTCCTTCGATTAATAATCGCGAATAAGCTAGTCTCGGCCGATGAAGCCAATTCGGCTTTCCGAGCATGCTTTGCGCTACATAAGCAAACGCGGTTTTACCATTGCTGAAATTTGATAGATATGCCCTCCAGCCGCTCCCAACGAGAAAACGGCGGGCGGAATCAGCGTAGCGAATCGAAATGGTAAACTTGCTTTGAATGCAATGACTCCAGC
>JAALOD010000136.1 GCA_013372845.1 Candidatus Udaeobacter sp. | reverse complement strand
GTGAAAGACTATCTTTTTTGGTTTGATATGCCTGGCGAGCATATAGCCCGGCGTAGTTGCTCTTTTCATGACCAGACATTCTCACGCTGCAGAAGGGAACTGAAGATCGACATGTTGAACACAAGCATCGGATCGTGCCAGCGCCGTCGTCGCTGAAACCACTTTCGAGATTTCGTGGCGTTGGATTGTCCGAGGTTTTTGTTTTCATCTGTGCGTCTCCTTTCAGCGAAGAACGAGGAATACCCCGAAGAGTCCCAACAAGATCGGGCGATCGCCGAAGTGGCAGCGCCGTTACTTAGCTACTTGTCGCGGTCCACTCGACCACTCGATAGTTCTTCGCGTAAAGGGATCGCCAGAAAAACCAAGATTCTTCGAAATTTAGACGCTGAAAAGCTTGAGAAAGAGATGGGAAAATAAGACGAACAATGGCGGACACTAATAGTATGTTGATCGCGCGGGTCGTGTTACGATTCACGGTAATGCATGAAAACGACTAGAATAGTCATTGCCGGTGGTGGGTTCGCCGGGCTTTACGCGGCAATGCACTTCGAAAAACGGCTCGCACGTCGAGCGGACGTAGAAGTGACGCTGATCAGTCGCGATAATTTCATTCTCTTTACGCCGATGCTGCACGAAGTCGCCGCCGGCGATCTTTATCCCGGCGACATTGTTAATCCGCTGCGCCGCATTCTTCGTCACGTGAAGGTTGTCGAGGCCGATGTATGCACAGTTGATCTGACAGGCCGAATAGTCGGCTGCACAGGTGGCATTGCGGAGCGCGAGCTGAATTTCGAGTTTGATCATCTGCTTCTGACGCTCGGCTCGGAAACAAACTTTTTTGACATGCAAGGCCTCCGCGACTGGGCGGTGACCATGAAAAACCTGGCGGACGCGTCACTCTTGCGTAACCGCATGGTCGCGCTTTTTGAAGAGGCGGTGTTTCACACCGATGACGAAGTGCGCCGGCAGTTACTCACGTTCGTCACAGCCGGTGGCGGTTTTTCGGGAACCGAAACAACGGGAGCGGTCAATGACTTCGTGCGCGACGCCGTGCGCTATTACCCGCAGTTGAGCGAGCAATTGATTCGAGTTGTGGTGGTTCATCCGGGAAATTTCCTATTGCCGGAGTTAGGCGAGGAGCTTGGACGTTATGCCGAACACAAATTGCGGCAACGCAACGTGGAAGTGATCAAAGGCGCACGCGTGGCGAGCTACGATGGGCTGGTCGTCACGTTAAGCGATGGCACATCGATTCCTGCCAGGACTCTCATCTGGACAGCGGGTGTGAAACCAAGTCCGGTAATTGCATCGTTACCTTGCGAGAAGGAACGTGGTCGACTCCTGGTTAGTGAGTACTTGGCGGTGACGGGTGTTCCTGGCTTATGGGCGGCAGGCGATTGCGCAGCCGTGCCTATCCTAAACACCGAAAACTTTCATCCACCAACGGCGCAGCACGGCTTACGGGAAGGAGTGACGGTTGCGAAGAACATCGAAGCTACGATTCTCAATCGGTCGCTCAAGCCGTTCCATTATAAAATGATGGGACAGTTGGCGAGCATTGGTCATCGTAGCGGTGTGGCGATGGTGTTTGGGATCAAGTTCTCCGGTTTTATCGCGTGGTGTTTCTGGCGAAGCGTTTACCTGATGAAGCTTCCACGTTTGGCTAAGAAGCTACGCGTGATGGTGAGTTGGACGGCGGATCTTTTCTTCGGCAGAGAAATTGAGCAGATGATCACGTTGCGCGATGTCGAAGAACTAAGCAGCCAGTGGGCTCGAATTCGCGCGCGCGCAAAGCAATCAACGGCCGTCTCTTCTTCTGTGCTCGCCAATTCAGGTCACGATCAGGCAAAATGAACATCGATGAAACCGTGGTGGGGACTTTCACAGGGTGTGGTGCAGACCTCTTTCATTATAGCCGCAGAATCATTGGTGATTGTCGGCATCGCCTTTGCGCGCGATGAGCCGCCCCCCTCGCCTGTGAGGCCGTGGGCACCGCCAACGCTTCCGAGATACGAGGGAGAACTTCGCCAATACCAACCGACTGAAGCTGAACGGCTCTATTTGCCGGCGATCGATCCGCGCAAGACTTACAACCTCGCGGAGCTGATTGACATCGCGCAGCGCAGTAACCCGGAAACACGCGTGGCCTGGCAACGCGCCCGGATGGCTGCGGCTGCCGTCGGTCTGACAGAGAGCGCTTACTACCCGTACATCGTGGCCGCTGCTGTCGGAGGATACGACCGCGCCTTCATTCCGTTTCCGACATTGCGCGTTAAGCAACAACCGCCGCCAACCAATGGGAACCTGCCGAACGTGGAGATTGTCGGCGGCGGTACATTGATCACGCAATCATTGCTAGCACGCGGCGAATTAACCGCGAAGTGGCTGCTACTCGACTTTGGCGAACGAAAAGCGATTAGGGAAGGAGCCCGGGAGAAATTGATGATGGCGAACGTCGGTTTCAATGGAACGCACCAAAAAATCGTCTTTGATGTGACGGACCGGTTTTATCAGCTCGGCACCGCGCGGCAAAAGGTGATGGTAACTCAGAGCGCGCTGGACGCAGCGAAAACCGTGGAGCAGGCGGCGCAGGCGCGGTTCGACACCGGCCTTGCCACGAAACCGGAACTGCTCCAGGCGCAACAGCAAAGTGCGCAATCTAATTTTGATCTTCAAGCCAGCCTCGGCTCGGAGAGTGACGCCAGAGTGGCTCTCATTGAGAGCATCGGCCTTATGCCAACCGTGTCGCTCAAGGTGGCGGACCTGCCGGAGACAAGTCATCTGACTGCTCAGACGGCAGATTCCGTTGGTGAACTAATCACGAAAGCTTTGTCGCAACGGCCGGATCTGGTTGCAAAGCTTGCCAATGTTCGTTCCAAGGAACAGGACATTCTCAAGGTCCGCGCCGAGTACTATCCAAAGGTCACACTGGACGCGCATGCTTCCGAAACCGAACTGGACGTCAGCATTGCTAACTCGGACTTTTTTGGTGGCGCCCGGCCTACTTTTGGCGCGTTTCTCACTATGAACGTGCCGATCTTCGATGGGTTTGCGCGCCGGCATAAACTCGACATCGCCGAGGCGACTTGCATCAAGCCGAGAATGAACTTGCCGGAGCGCGTGACTCGGCGGCGCGAGAAGTGTGGAAGGCGTACACCGATTACAAAACCGCGCTCAAGAAACAGGATGCGGCTGAAAAGTTATTGACCGCATCGAAGAGCGCGTTCGACGCAGTGCTCGAATCGTACAAGCAAGGGCTCAGCACATATCCCGAGGTTGTGAGTACGGAACGCAATCTGACCGCCGCGCTTGCGACCAGTCACGACACGCAGGCAGCAATTTACACCACTCAAGCGGCCCTCGCACTGAGCGTCGGAGATCTTGCCCGCCCGGCGCCACCACTCGTTAGGCAGCCGCGAAGATGAAAACAGAATTTGCGCCAGTCGCCCCGGGCAGCAGCAACAATCCTCCGCGAGTCCGGCGCGATCGGTCTCGGCCGGTCGTGCTTGTTGGGTTGCTCCTGCTCATCGGGGCATTGGTGTTCGTGGTTCGACCGTTGAGTCACCGCTCACCTACGATCGATATCCTCGGTTCCTATTTTCCGGCCTGGATGATCTGCATTGTAAGCGGGCTGACGCTGACGCTTGTCGCGCACTGGATTGTGCAAATGTGCCATCTGAAGCCATATCTCGGTCCAGCGCCGCTCGTTTATTCATGCCTCATGATCATCTTCACATTCGCGACGTGGATCCTGTTTTACCAAAATTGACTGCAATGAACCGAGGGGCAAATCCATTAAGCAAAGAAGTCGCCAGGGAACACGACGTCGAACCGGGCAAGTTCATTCGCAAGATTGTCACCGTAATCATCGTCGCCGGTGCGGTGCTGATCACGCTCTACGTCTGGGGAATAATCGAACGCCATCCACGGACCGATGATGCGGCAGCGCGAGCCAACGTGGTGGGCATTGCGCCGCGCGTGAGTGGTCAAACCATCAAGCTGAATGTGCAGGACAACCAGGCGGTAAGGAAAGGCGACGTGCTTTTCGAAATCGACCCGGAGGATTACAGACTCATCCTGGAAAAAGCTAAGGCTGAGTTGGCCACTGTGGATCGAAAGCTCGCACAAGCCCAGGACACCTTGCACCGCATGGAACCACTCCTGCCCCATGGCTTTGAGACCGCCGAAAACGTCGATAAAGCCCGAACCGCAGTGACAACGCTACAAGCTCAGCGCGAAGGTACGATCGCGACCATCAATCTCGAAGAACTCCATCTCTCCTACTGCAAGGTCATCGCACCTTTCGACGGACGTGTCATCAATCTCAACATTTCGGCCGGCGCCCACGTCACCGCCGGGGTTCCCGTCTTCTCGTTGCTTGACACTACCAAATGGTACGTGATCGCGAATTTTCGAGAGGCGGAGATTCGACATATGGCTCCCGGCAGCGAAGCGATCGTTTATCTTTCGTCTGCGCCTAACCAACGCTTCCGTGGAAAGTGCAGGAATCGGATGGGCAGTGAAGCCGAAGGCGAGATCGATCTGCCTCCTCCGGGTGCCTTATGTGAAGCGCGAACTGAACTGGGTGCGCGTCGCGCAACGATTCCCTGTCCGTATCGAAGTCGAAAATCCCGACCAAGATCTTTTCCGCATGGGCGCGTCCGCCGTAGCGATTATCGACGGTCCACCACGGTAAATGAATTCGCACATGGTCAGGGTCACTATTTGGCGTTGCGCCTCTCCCTTGCTGAAGGGAGAGGATTGAGTGAGGGTTCCATGCCGCGAATAAGGTCACAAACCCTCCTCTACCCTCTCCGGAGGAGAGGCGAATATATCGCCCTAACTAGATGAGCGCGATCAGTGCAAGCCCAGTGGAACCGGCGATACTCCGTTTGGTTCTATTACATGGTTCAAACGCGACTCGCACCAACGCGTCTGCGCAAAATCAGGACAGCCATCGTGGTTGGTGGCGCAGCTTTGTGCGTGATCATCTCGATGACGCTCAGGTGCCGGAGCTGGCTCTCACCGCCTACATGGCTTTCTTCATCTCGAAGGAAGCAAGTTTCTCACGACAATCACCGGAGTCATCGGCCTTATCGCCGTGACTATTGGCATGGCATCACGCTCCTCTTTACAAGGTTACCTATGGCTATCCAGAACTGCGGATCCCGGAATGGCAATCGCGCTGTTTCTTGGAATGTGGTGTCCCGCGTTTTGTGATCGGGCCACCTGGATTCTCATAGGTTTTGTTGTCGGTGCATTGCAGTCCTTGGAGAAGCAGTCCCCTCACTGAACGTTTGGTTCGAGATATTCTTTGGTTTGGGTGGCGCTGCTTACGCCGTCGGACTCACCGTCGTGCTGAACCTGTTGTTTCTGCCGGACGCGCCGGGCCCGCGGCACATCTGCCGAAACCGAAAGCTTTTTGTGGCCGACGCGTTCACCAACCCGCACAGTGCACTTTGCGCTCAAAGTCACTTTCGCAGCGATGTTTTGTTACATCTCTTATATGGCGATTGACTGGTTCGGGATCCATACCGCCTTGATCACCTGCACATTCATTGCGCTGAGAGCACCGGCGCGACTCTGCATAAGGTCTGCTCAGGATGGGCGGCTGCGTATCGGCGGGCGCCTGCGCTGTTCACCATCGTCTTCCTCATGCCGCACATGGTGACCATAGCGTCGCTCGTTGTGGTCGTTGCCTGTGCCTCAGCCATCGCCGGCTGGGTCGCCACGGGAGCAGAAATGATTTCTTATGCAGGTTTGCAGATCGCATTCGCTTTTTCTACAGCGTCTTCCAGGGTTATGCGCCCGACACGGATCTGGATAACGTCCGTAATCGCGTCGTTGGAATCCTTTTGGCCTCATCGTCACAGGCTTGGTCTTCGCTTACATTTGGCCTGAGCGCACGATCGACCGATTCCGAGATGCGTTGCGAGCGGCGCTTCGACAACTTGCGAAGCTACTCGAAATTCCACGCCCTGATGTTTCCATCGAAAAGCACAAGCGGAAGCGGATGCTCTCACAGCGGAAACCTCAAAAGTTTTGACCAGGCGCGGCGTTACGCCGAGCTAACGGCCTTTGAGTTGAAGAGTCGGGAGCGGCTGATCAACTGCCGAAGACTAAACTGGAAAGCATTCTCGCTCGTGCGGAGGAGATCTTTGCCTCAGCGAAGTCGCTTCTGCAGGGCAGACGCGCAGCAAAATCAGAGTCGCACCGCTCTGCTATCCGAAATTGGGCCGAACTTCAAAGACTAGACTGAGTGCCTAACCACTGGGAAATGACACTACCTCTGGATTCCGTGCGCGGCGCGTGCCTAATAGTCGTTAGTCTGCTGTTACTGTGCTTTGCGTTTGGCGCACAAGCGCAGAACACATCCCCTTCGCCAACCGCGTCGCCTTCTCCCACGCCGACAGCAGCATCGACTGCTGTGCCCTTGCCTGACATCGTCTCGGCGTCCGATTCTGCTTCGGAGGGACTCAATGAAATTCAATCGGAGCTGTCTTCGAACAAGACAGTCGATAACGTCACGCGCGAACTTGCGGCCACGACAAAGGAAATCGACGCGCGCGAGCTTGAAACGCGCCGCATTCTCCGGCCAGGCGTGCCGCTGGAAACGTTGGGCGATTTCGCGACGCGCTGGCAAACGCTAGCCGATCAACTCACTGCGTGGAGTCGGCAGCTAACGGATCGCGCGACCGCGCACGACCGCGAGCTCACCCAAATGTCCGCGACGCGCACGACGTGGAAGGCGACGCTCGAACTCGCGGGCAAATCCAACGCGCCACCGGAAGTGATGCAACGCATCAATCAGGTGTTGCAGGGGATCGACGCGACCGAAGAGATGCTACAGAACCGCCGCGCCGCCGTGCTCAGTTTGCAGACGCGCGTGGCCGAGCAAACGCAACGCGTTAATAGTGGGTTGCGTTCCATCAGATCGGCACAAAGCGCGGCAGTTAATCGCCTCTGGGTGCAGGATAGCCCGCCGATCTGGAGTCCCGAGGTGCGCACGGCCGCGGCGCAATCACTCGGACGTGACAGCCAGGTCTCGTTAGGCGCGCAGGCCGCGCTAGTACGCAACTACCTCGAACGCGAGTGGACAAAGCTGATCTACGTCGCGCTGCTCTTTATCGCGTTTGCCTTCATCATGCTGCGAGTCAAACGCCATGTCGCACGCTGGACCGATAAAGATCGGGCACTCGACCGCACCAATCGCGTCCTGCAATTGCCGTTCTCGACTGCGACTCTGCTCACGATAATTTCTGCGCGCCTGATCCTCCACGACGCACCGCGCGCCGTCTGGCTCATTCTCGCCACGCTTGCCTTGATTCCTATCGTGGTGCTGCTGCGGCGTCTGATCGATCGGCATCTCTTCCCGATCGTCAATGCACTGGTCGTTTTCTATTTCGTCGCGCAACTGCGCGTGCTCGCAGCCTCCATCCCTGTGCTCTCGCGCATCATCCTTCTGCTGGAAACGGTGGGCGGTCTTATCTTTCTCATCTGGTACATTCACGCGCGACGGCGTTCCGGACCACGCACAACATCGAACAAAACGGCCCGCGTTGCGGGCTCCATCGCGGTGGCCGGCTTTGGCGCGATCATTGTTGCGGACTTGTTAGGCTACGTTGCACTAGCGAATTATCTTAGCGTTGCCATCCTGACTTCGGCTTACTTCGCGGTCGCGCTTTATGCTGCGGCGCGAATTCTCGAAGGGCTCGTTTTCTTTGGCCTGCAAATTCGGCCGCTTGCCTCGCTTGCCGTCGTGCAACGGCAACGGCCATTGCTGCGCAGGCGCATCGCGCGCCTGATCGAGGTGGCTGCGATCGTCACCTGGGTTCTGCTAGCGCTGAGTGCGTTCTCGTTACGCGAAGCGGTCATCAGCCGGACGATTGCCTTACTCAATGCCAAGGTCGGGGTGGGTTCGGTCCATTTCTCCTTAGGCGCGGTCGTGGCCTTCATTCTCACCATCTGGATCACGCTGCTTCTCTCGCGTTTTCTGCGTTTTTTCCTCAAAGAAGAAATCTACGATCGCTTTCACCTCGCGCGCGGCCCGGCCTACGCAGTCTCGACCCTTGTGCACTACGTCGTGCTGCTGGTCGGATTCTATATCGCAATTGCCGCACTCGGCGCCGACATGACGAAGTTCGCCATCCTCGCCGGTGCATTCGGTGTCGGCGCCGGCTTCGGTCTCCAAAACATCTTCAACAATTTCTTTTCCGGCCTGATTCTTCTTTTCGAGCGGCCCGTGCAGGTGGGCGACCTCATCCAGGTGGGTGATCAGACCGGAGTGGTTAGGCGTATAGGCATTCGCGCCAGCATTATTGCTCTCGATGACAAGTCTCAGCTCATCATTCCGAACGGTCAGCTCATTTCGGAAAAAGTAACGAACCGGACCTTCTCCAGCCGGCAAAAACGGATGGAGCTAACCATTCGCATTGCTTACGGAAGCGATCCCGAGCAGGTAATCGCGTTACTTCTGAAAACTGCCGCGGCGAATCCACAGGTAACAAAAGATCCGCCGCCAGATGCCGTGCTAAAGCAATTCGGCGAAGACGCGCTCGTCTTCGTGCTCGGCTTTACGACTGAAGACGTGGCGCGATTTCCCTTTGTGCAAAGCGATGTGGCCGTGGCCGTGAACGCAGCGCTTCGGGCGGCCGGAA
>JAALOD010000135.1 GCA_013372845.1 Candidatus Udaeobacter sp. | reverse complement strand
TTGAATTCCCGTTTCGCGAACTCGTGGACCTCTGGTATTCCGGGCGCAACGGCCGTCCCCTCCTCAAGCACCCAAGCGATGGCAATCTTGTCGAGCCACCCTCGTGACGCAGGGTCCAGCGCGCGCAACCGTTCGATTGCGGCGCTGACCTCACTCGGCCGAATGAACACAAGAGCGCAATCGGCCGCTCGCAAGAGCACGGCCCAGTCGAGGTTCTGAGCAGCGGTGACATCAACTACGATTCGTTTGGCCTGGTTCCAGTCGCCAATCTGTCGGCGAATCTCCGCCACTTCCATGAGCCGATTGCCGTCCAATAGTGAACGGAACCGCACATCCGGCATTGACCGCCAGGAATCGGCATCGCTGAGAACGCAGACCGATTCTCCCATCTGTTGCAATCGCTCGATGATTTTTTGCGCGATGCTCCGCGTCCCTGGTGACTGGTGGATCATCGCGATCACCTTCGGTGACTGTCCGGCGACAGGCTCCAGGAATCGCCGCCGGAGGTTGCGGGCGTAGTTCTGTAACCACGGCCGGCGTAGCTCGGGGTACTGGAGCATCAACTCCATCGCCTTCTCGTGATCCAGGCTTAAGATCGTCGAAGGTTCCACTGCGAAAATACGGAGGGGCAGTGATTCGCCAAGACCGCCGAGTATCATCCCGTATTGCTCGCCGCGCTCGAACATCTGAAACATGTGCTCCTCGCCACGCGAGTCCACGCGCACGGCTTTTACCCGGCCGCGGAGTATGAAGCAGATAGACGTGAGAGGATCGTCAAGCTGGTGAACGACCGCAGCAGCATCGTAGTTGGTAACGGTCGCGAGGCGGGCGATTTCACCAATTGTAGCGTCGCTGACACCATGAAAGTACTGATGTGTTTTGAGCAGATCAATAACTTCGTCGACCGGAGTGCTTTCATTGAATCTCAATGCCATGGTATTGGTTGCGTCTGATGTACTAGAGTTTGCCGGTCGATCTCGTCTGTTCACGAATTTTCGTCGGTTACACGAGCACAGTAGTCACGTGCTGAGCTGCTCATCTCCCGCCGTGCTTCAGACGCGCGATTTCCGCCTGGGCAAATAAGTGTCGTATGGCCGTGATCGTCGCTGCGCGAGTGGCCATCTCCAGGCTACGCGTGAACACTGCCGGCCATGTGGGCTTCGTCACTTGTGGCAGCGGGCGCAGTTGATTGTTGAAGATGACCCAAAACATGCCGTTGGCGGGAAGATGCGGGTAGAGGGCTGTCCAAATCGCGAGCGGTGTATCCTCCGCGGGCCGCCCGCCGCCGTAGGAGGTTGCCCGGATCCGCATCATAACGCGCTTTCACGCGCGCCAGCGCCGCTGTCCGAAGACGCGGCGCTTCTCCGCGAGTTGGGCATCGCGCTCCTTTCGAAGCTCGAACAGCTGAGTCAGCGTGCGCGCTGGCCTGTGGCGAGGAAAACATAAACCCCTTCTTTCACGATGACAATCTCGAAGCAGCCTCTCAGACGCCGCCCCGATCGTTTATAATCATGTAAAACCCAGGCTGCTTAGCGGTCAACACTTTGCTAAAGGAAGTGTGTGAGTCGCCACCACTAGCACCGTCCGCGCGTTTGCGCGACTATCGGACCTTGGTCTTATCGACGCCGCTGATATTTTTTCATAGCATCCCTCCAATGAACGTCGCCTTCTGCCGTTGCACCTAGCGACAAACATTCGTGAGTACCTCACTAAACTGGAAAGGAATCATGCGCCTTGTCACTGCCGCCGTAGGCACGTTCATCGGCGTGCTGGGCACTACGCTCCATGCGCAGGATCTCGAGCCGCGCGCTTACAGTAACTCGCCGGTCGGTCTCAATTTCGTGATCGCCGGATACGGTTACGCATCGGGTACCGTGCTCACCGATCCGGCGCTACCGCTGGAGAACGTGAGCAACGAATCGCACGTCGGCGTCCTCGGTTTCGCCACGACGTTTGGAGCGTTTGGCCAGACCGGGCAGTTTGGCCTCATCGTCCCGTACGCATCAATCGCCGCGAAAGGTCTCGTCTTCGGTCTGCCGCATACGCGTAACGTCGACGGCTTTGCTGATACGGCGTTCCGCCTTTCGATGAATTTCGTCGGCGCACCCGCGCTGACGGCGGCGGAGTTCAAGAACTACCACCAGGATTTCATCTTCGGCATGAGCCTGCGCGTTACCGCGCCGCTGAGTCAATATGATGGGGATAAGCTCGTGAACATCGGCACCAACCGCTGGTCGTTCAAACCGGAGATCGGATTCTCGAAAGCCTTCGGGCCATGGACGGTTGAGCTCACTCCTGGCGTCACTTTTTACACGGACAATCGCGACTTTTTTGGAGGCAAAACGCGCGAGGTGGCGCCGCTTTACGCTGTGCAATCAGGCGTTAGCTATACCTTCGCACCCGGCGGGTGGGTGGCTCTGAACGTTGGTTATTTCAAAGGGGCACGCACGACGGTCGATGAGGTCGAAAGCGACGTCGAACAGGAAGGCATTCGCTTCGGCGCGACACTCGTGCTGCCGGTGAACCGTTATCAGTCTGTGAAGCTCTACAGCATCAGCGGCTACAACCGCATCGCGAGCACGACTTCAAGCCTTCGGCATCGCGTGGCAATACCGCTGGGGCGGCGGAGTCTGAGCCGCTCTAGCAGCCGGCGATTGGCTTCCGGGCGCGCATCGCTCGCCGGTCATTCGAACCTATCGATTTCGCAATCGCGCCGACAAGCTTCACGACGCGCTTCGGTCGGCGTTCGGCCTTCAGGCGTTTCGAGATCTCGCGCATGCTCAGCGCACGTTGTTCGACAGCTTCGCTCGAGAGTGTCTCCGCGTGAGTTGCGAATCGTCGGACAGTCGGAGCCGGATCGGAATCAACGAAGCTGATCGCGAGTGCTGCCGTGTGCCATGACGCGCGTCGGGCGGCGACGCGCCAATTTTGTGGCCGAGGACGATGAAGGCGGCGTTGCAAATGGCGGCCCGCGTATCGTCCCGCGACTTCATATCACATTTCGCGACGGGACGATGGCCAAAGCGGCGTCGAAGATCGCTCGGGTGGCACCGCGAGTCGCTGCAACAGGGATGGTGGCTAAGGATGCTGGCCCTGAGATCCGAGATCTCCTTGCACAGTAGCGAAGCACGCGGTCCGCGACGAATCGCCCTTTGAGCGCAGCATCGCTTCGCGCTGAGGCGTGGTTTCGTGATCAGCCTCGGAACCGCGGCTGCCGCGCCCGACCGGTTGATCGGTGATGACGTCGTCCCGGTGGAGCGTGTCGTAAACCTGGCCGCACGGGGTTGAGGCAGGCGCGACGTCGTCGGCCGGAACGCCGGCACTGCTCGTCACGGTCATCCACTCGCGCGGCCCGGCCGGGAGCTGACCGGCGGTCACCTCGAGCGCAGTAGATGATTCGCGAACCGCGCCGCACCTCGCGCGCCGATGACGTACTTGCGATAGACGTAGATCGCATCGTGCCGCGCTGACCACCATCGTGATCGGGCTCGCGCTGCGGACTTCCAGTCACCATTGCGAGCGGACGCATTGCAGATGAAGTCCTTCGGCGCCAGCAGTAGTCCGGGGTTCGAGGCGAGGTGCGCACCGGGACCTTGCCATCGCCCACCACGACGGTCCGCCCTGCGCCGTCGCGCTGAAAACAACTGCGAGAGAAATCAAACGGCATGCGGATGCAGCCGTGGCTGGCGGGTAGCCGGAGATTCCCCGAGTGCATGCAGATGCCGGTGTCGGTGAGCCGCTGCATGTTGGGCATCGGCGCGTTGTCGTATTTTTCGAATAGAGTACTCCGATGCTTGCCGAGAATGCTGAAGACGCCGCCCGGCGTGGGTAGCCCTGCGAGCCGGTGCTCCGGCTCGAGCGGCCAATGAGGATGCCGTTCCGATACACGTGCATGGTCTGCTCGGAACGCTCACGAGGACCATGAGCGGACCGCTCGGCAAAGCTCGGGTGCCACCAATACTGGCCTGGCTTGAGTTGGCCGGTCGGCTTTCCGGTGGGCGTGCCTTTGTATGAGACGACGGTTGTTGCATCGCCTGGACGGTGGTGAGCAGAGCGACGGAGACAGCGAGGATTTTCAGTAATTTCATGGGATGATTAGAAACGTAGTCGGCAATTAGAGCAGAAACCTCCGCATTCTCAATAAGACTTTCGTCCCATGCCGGCCTGCGCAGACGATCTCAGCCGCGCTGATTGCTTCGTCCAGAAATGAGGAAGCCAGCTTAGGCCGGAACACGCCAGAACCGGTCACTGTTGTCTCGGTTTGAAGATAGGACCAAGGTCCTATTTCCCGGCAACGCAGATGCGAATAAACTCAGGTGACGTGGATGAAATAACGCGACTCGCAAAGAAAGGCGGAAATTTATGAACTTACGATCCCTCGATCCGGATTTCCCAGACAAGCACTTCATGGCGTGATCGCCATCGTGTGCGTGGCATCGCTTCCATGGAGCTCTCTGGTCCTGGCGCAGGAGGCGCCGGCAAGTCAATCGCGGAAAGACCACCGAGGAAGCTCCCAGGTTCCTAACGACCAATTGGATTCTCTGGTGGCGCCGATCGCGCTTTATCCCGACGCGATGTTGGCTCAAACGCTGGCCGCTTCTACTTACCCGTTGGAAGTCATGCAGCTAGACCAGTGGATGGATAAGAACAAAAATCTGAAGGACAAGGCACTAGCAGACGCCGTGGCCAAGCAGCCGTGGGACCCGAGCGTGCAGGCGATGGCCGCATTTCCAGAGGTGGTACGCGGATGGCGGAGAATATTCAGTGGATGACAGACGTGGGAAATGCGTTTTTAGCGCAGCAAAGGATGTGATGGACGCCGTGCAACGTATGCGCGCAAAGGCGCAGGGCACAGGAATCTCAAGACCGGTTCGGAACAGAAAGTGGAGACAAACAACGCAAAGCGGTCAGCAGGTGATTGTAGTTGAACAAGCTAACCCTGAGGCAGTTTACGTCCCGTCATACGACCCCGGTAGTTTATGGGGCTGCACCTGCCGAATATCCTACTATCCTTACTCCTATCCCGGATACCAGCCGGGACAGCACTGGCTTGGGATCGGCCATCGCCGTGGGTGGCGCATGGGCCAACAACTGGGGCAATTGCGATTGGGATAACGGCGATGTGAACATCAACAACAACAACAATTTCAATAAGAACTACAACAAGAACGTCAACAAAGCGAGTACTGGCCAGGCCAACGGCTGGCAACACAACCCGCAACACCGGGGAAACGCGCCTTACGCTAACAAACAAACAGCGAATAAAACGGCGGCAAGACAGCTGGCGGCGCTGGAAAACCCGGCGGCGCCGGTGGCGTTGGCGGTGCTGGAAACCCGGCGGCCGGCGGTGCAGGTGGCGTTGGCGGTGCTGGAAAACCCGGCGGTCCCGGCGGTGCGGGTGGCGTTGGCGGTGCCGGAAAACCCGGCGCGGTGCGGGTGGCGGGCGGTGCTGGAAACCCGGCGGTGCAGGTGGCGCCGGCGGTGCTGGAAACCCGGCGGTGCGGGCTGGCGCGGAAGGCCTGGCGGCGGCGCTGGTAAGGCAACAAGCGGCGGGCTGGTAAGGCAACTGGTGGCGGCGCTGGTAAGGCAGTGGGGGCGGCAAAAGGAGGCGCAGACAAGGTCGGTGGCCATAAGCCTCAGGTGGCGGCGGCGGCGGGTGGCGCCTTCGCTGGCGGGAGTGGGGGTCTGCTAAAGCCGCGAGCAGCCGAGGTGGCAGTAGCATGAAAGGTGGCGGTGGCAAAGGCGGCGGTGGGGGCGGCAAAAGGTGGCGGGTGGCGGCAAAAAGGCGGCGGGGTGGAGGACGCGGTAGATGAGCAAACAGTTGATAGAGGAAGATCCAATGAAAAGAAAATTAAACATCACGACTTCGTCGAAAATTCTCGCTTCTGCGATCCTTATGTCGGGCATCGTAGCTCGCCTTGCATTCAGCGCTGGCGGCAAAACAGATGCGGCGCGCACCTCAGGTAAAACAAAAGAATTCGATACACCGCAACAGGCGGCCGACAGCCTTGTTCAGGCGGCTGAGTCTTTCGACGTGCCTGTCCTGAAAGAGATCCTCGGACCAGACAGCACAGACCTCGTCAGTTCCCAAGATCCGGTCGAGGACAAAAATCGGGCGGCCGCATTTGCTGCGAAGGCGAAAGAGAAGAATTCAGTTGCCCCGGATGCGAAGAATCCGAACCGCGCTGTTCTCACGATTGGAAACGACGATTTTCCTTTCCGATTCCAATCGTGAAGCAAAGGGCAAGTGGACTCGATGCCAAGGCGGGCCGTCAAGAAATTCTGAATCGGCGTATCGGTGCCAACGAACTGGACGCGATTGCCATTTGCCGCGGTTTCGTCGAAGCGCAGCAGGAATATGCTCAGGAAAAGCACGACGATTCCAAAGGTGAACCAATACGCCCAGCGAATCATCAGCACGCCTGGGAAACATGATGGTTTGGCGTGGCAGAACTCGGACGGAACTGGGAGGTCCGTGGAGAGGAATCGCCAAAGCGCTGGAGCAAGGCTACACGGAGCGGAGCCAGCCTTTCACGGCTATTATTTCAAAGTTTTGAAAGGGCAAGGTCCCGCTGCGCCTTTGGGCCAAATGGACTTTGTCGTAAGGAGCAATGATCGGCGGATTCGCCCTGGCGGCAGCACCGGCCCAGTATCGGGTTACGGAGTGCAGACCTTCATCGTTGGCCCCAACGGGTCGTGTACCAAAAAGATCTTGGGCAAATACGCTGAAGGCGTTTCAGAGCATGGACCGATAACCCCGATAAAACTTGGAAAGTAACTGAGGATGATGTGGTGGAGGACTCACAAGATTAAGGTTCCTCAAATCGGAAGAACAAACCAGCCTGACAATTTACGACTGCGCTTAGCTGGCGGCATTGAGTCCTCCCCGTCTCATGCGCTTAATCGATGGTAGGCGCTAACTCGTCGTCGCCGGGCGCCGGTTTGGCCGCGGCGGCCGCACGCGGGCCCAGTGGTGCTGGATGACGACGACCTGGGTGTAAATGATCCAGGCCAGCATCAGCGTTGACAGCAACGCACTAAGTTGAAAACGAACAGAGCCGCGACTTGCGTGTGTCAGCCGGACGTGCAGCGCCGCCATGTCCGCCTGCACCCCGTCAATGTTGGCCTGCACCTCGCCAAGCCTGGTGTCGATGCGCTGCGCGATTCCTTTGAGCGCGGCAACGGTCTCAGGGGCGATGTCGCTCTTCTGCTCCGCCACCAGTGCGCGCAATGTGCCGCGCAACTGCGTCGCGTCCGCGGACAGCCCTTCGAGCCGGTTAAAGGCGTCGTCCAGCGCCGCCAGCCGCGGAGCACGGTCGGCCATCATCGGAAGCGAGTTCAGCAGGCTCACCGCATTGCCGACGGTCCCCACCGCATCCCGCACGGAGCCAGCACCTGCTGCATCTGCGCGATGCGTGGCGCCAGACTCGTCTCCAAGCGTCGTTCAGCGCGTTGAGCACGGGGCGTTCGCCTGCGCCTGTGCGCCGCGGCGGTGATGGTCTCGAAGCCTGCCGCACTTCCGTCCGGCTCGTCGCGATGAGGTCGTCCACCGGCTCACTCCGGCATCGACACCCGATGCCGACCTCGATGAGGCCAAACCCTTTCAGCGCGACGTCGGTGGCCTTGCGATCAACGAACCACGCGCCAAAATGCCGAACAGGCTCAGGCCGATGAACAGCACGGCAAGCGCAATGGCGCCAAAGCGAATCGTCTTCTCGATGATTGGCATCCTGGGTTCCGATGTTCTTTTCAGGTCAAAGCATGGCTATTACCTAACGAGAGGTGGGCGGGATTAACGCGTCTCTTTTTGCGAGAAAATTCCGCATAATTCGCTTGCCTCCACTGGGACGGAGGGGAGCAAACCTGTGAAACGGCGTCGACTTCATGACGCCCCAATGAAGAATTGTGCCGAATTGTTCGGCCTTTAGGGAAGCGGAATCGCAATGAACGGGTTTTTGCGCCATAGCTAAGTTAGAACCTTTTTTTCTAACACGTTTCAGTAGCCGCGAAGCGCACTCTCTTCCACCCTAATCGCTAGGCTTGCTCAAGTGCGTCTTGAACGGCAGCGATGAATTTTTCGTTATCCAAGGGCTTGATGAAAAAACCAGAGGCACCAGCCTGCATCACGGTGGCTTCGGCAGCGCGATCCTCATGACCCGTAATGAAAATCACACGAGTCCCGGGCCATCTCGCACACAGGTGTGCTAGTACTTCCATCCCCGTCATTTGTTGCATCCAGATATCCAGGACAACAAGTCGCACAGGATTGGTCGCCATTTGATTGAGAAAATCTTCTGGATCGCCAAAGGCGCGTACCTTGAATCCCTCCAATTCGAGCAGGCGAGTGATGGATTTGCGCACCGATGGATCGTCGTCAACGACATAGCATATCTCCGCGGACGTAGTTGGAGAAGAGTCAGGCGCCAGTTTTGTTCCAGTTATCTCGCTCATATATTCGAAGAACGCTCCCAAATTAGACAGCATCAGTCAGGCAAATGGCAATGAGACCTTGGTCTTATACTCTGCGTCGACGGCACGCCGGCTCTTCGCACCAACTTCACGAGGCATCGTCTGGTTGGGGCGCATGCGGTTGATGTGGTAGTCGCCCAATGCTGGAAACAGGCTGCTTCTGAAAAAGGAGTGCGCTGGAATGGTCATCGTCGATCACGAAACCGATGGA
>JAALOD010000134.1 GCA_013372845.1 Candidatus Udaeobacter sp. | reverse complement strand
GCTCCCGGTGCTTGGCGGAACATTGCTTCTGCTCAAAATTACGGACCGCCGATCTTTTGGATGGCTATTCGCAAGCGGGTTGCTTTTCGGCCTCGGGGTCTTAATGAAGCAGCCTGCAGTTTTCTTCGCGCTATTTGGAGCGATTTATATCGTCTCCAACAATCTTCTCCGTCGATTACGCCTTGAAAAAATTCTTCTGCGAACCCTGGTTTTCAGCGCCGGTGTAATTCTTCTCATGGGAATTACTTGCATCCTCCTTTGGCGCATCGGTGTGTTCGACAGGTTCTGGTTTTGGACAATCGATTACGCGCGTCAATATGGTAGCCTGGTTCCGTTCAGCCAGGCGCCGCGATATTTCTTCTACAGTGCAAAGGAAGTGATTGTGGCCGGTTGGCCGATCTGGACACTGGCTGGAATCGGAGTCGTTGCGGGTTTGTGGGAGCAGCGAACACGTTCTATCGCAGTTTTTCTGCTGATCTTCCTATTCTTCTCTGTATTGGCGCTATGCCCAGGATTCTATTTTCGATTGCACTATTTCATCCTGGTGCTCCCAGCTGTTTCGCTGCTCGCCGGTGTTGCCATCAGCAGGTTGTCAGATCTAAGTGCAAATCGATTAATCGTAGTGCGATTTATCCCGATGTTAATTCTGGGACTTGCCCTTGCCTGGCCGATGTTCGCAGAGAGAAAGTTCTTTTTTGAAGCCTCGCCCGCCGACGCTTCTCGAATGATTTATCCAGAGAGTCCCTTCCCGGAATCCATCAGAATTGCAGAATATCTGCGAGAACATACAACCCGAAATGACACGATCGCCGTGCTCGGTTCCGAGCCCCAGATTTACTTTTATTCCGACCGACATTCCGCAACCGGCTACATTTATACTTACGGCCTGATGGAACCCCAGAAGTATGCCAGCCAAATGCAACAGGAAATGATCCGTGACATTGAACGTGCCCGTCCCAAATTTCTCATCTCCGTGGTGATGCCAGATTCCTGGCTGCAACGGCCGGAATCTGAGCGGTTGATTTTCACCTGGGTTAATGAATATGCGGCGCAAAACTATACTGTTGCGGGTTTCGTGAACATGGTGGCACCAGGCAAAACAGATTATTATTTTGATAACGTACCACAATCAGTGCCACAGCTTGGAACATATATTTTGATCTACCAGAGGAAGTCCTAAAGAAATGACGAAGCCACAGTGCACCCTGTTTTTATTTGGGTTTCGTCATTCGTTATTCGTCATTTCTTAAAAATGCAGGCAACACTGAACCGCCGCTGGCTAACCGTCGGTATCTGCCTTTCTCTCGCGGTGCTTACCTGGCTTGTTTTTGGCCAAACGCTCTGGCACGACTTCATTAACTATGACGATCCGCGTTACGTTTATGAGAACACGAAAATAACAGGTGGTCTTAGCATCAGCGGTATTGCCTGGGCATTTACACATATTCATTCCCTGAACTGGCATCCGCTGACGACCATTTCGCATATGCTCGACTGCCAGCTATATGGGTTGAAGGCGGGATGGCACCACTTTACGAACGTCCTTCTCCACACCCTCGCAGCAATCCTCCTTTTTCTTGCGCTAAAACAAATGACTGGAGCGGTTTGGCCAAGCGCTTTTGTTGCAGCGGTGTTCGCGATTCATCCGTTACGCGTCGAATCGGTTGCCTGGATAGCAGAACGAAAGGATGTGCTGAGCGGTATTTTGTTCATGTTGACACTGCTCGCCTACGTGTATTACGTGCGCTTACCTCGGATCGGACGTTATCTAGTTGTGGTACTCGTCTTCGCGTGTGGTCTTATGTCGAAACCGATGCTGGTCACGTTGCCATTCGTGTTACTGGTTCTTGACTATTGGCCACTCTGTAGAATTGGACGTCAATCATTAGACGGCAGACGTCAGTTATTAATACCAGTTCTGGAAAAGATTCCATTGATAGCTCTCTCCGCCGCTTCAAGCGTCGTCACTTTTCTCGTTCAAAAAGGTGCGGTCGGCTCGACCGCGGATTTGCCGATATTGGAACGAATAAACAACGCGGTAGCCAGCTACGTCCTCTACATCTGGCAGATGCTTTGGCCGGTAAACCTCGCGGTGTTCTACCCGCACCCAGAGAATCGGCTACCACTTTGGGAAATCATCTGTTCACTTCTCCTCCTAATTTGCATTACGGCGGTAGCTATCACTCTACGAAAACAACGACCCTACCTAATCGCCGGTTGGTTGTGGTATCTTGGAATGCTTGTACCGGTCATCGGACTGGTGCAAGTTGGCTGGCAGGGCCGCGCGGACCGATACACGTACCTGCCCCAGATCGGCCTATATATAGCGGTTACGTGGGCCGTGACCGATCTGACAGCGTTGTGGCAACACCAGCGTTCAATTTTGAGCACTGCTGCATTACTTACCGTCGTAGTCTTGAGCTGGCGCGCCTGGGTCCAGACGTCGTATTGGCGCGATAGCGAAACACTATTCAGGCATGCCCTTGCAGTAACCACAAACAATGATGTTGCTGAAAACAACCTCGGCATCGTCTTTTTGGGACAAGGTAAGGTGGATCAGGCTATCTCGCTCCTACAAACAGCCGTGGATCTTCGGCCAGACAATAGCCCTGCCCATGAGAATCTTGCCAAGGCGCTGCTTCAAAAGGGTCAAGTGGCCGAGGCGTTGATTCACTACCGTAAATTGCTCGAACTACAACCCGATAACATAGAAGTCCACAACATCGTGGGCACGGTTCTTGTTCAACAAGGCCGTGTCGGCGAAGGTGTCGAAGAGTGGCAGAAGGTGTTGTCGGTTGAACCCGACAATGGAAACGCGATGAGCAACCTGGCGTGGGTATTTGCTGCGTCACCGGACCAGTCTCTTCGCGATGGACCAAAAGCGGTTGAACTGGCAGAGCAAGCCCTACGCCTCTCCGGAGGCAGAATCCCAATACTTTTCCGCACGTTGGCCGCTGCCTATGCAGAAAGTGGCCGCTTCTCGGAGGCAATCCAGACCGCGCAACAGGGGACTGAATTAGCTAATAGCCAGGGGAACCCTGGTCTGGCTACTGAACTTAAAGCCAATATTGCACTTTATCGAGAACGACAACCCCTCCGCGACCATAGCCTAACGAATGCCAGCTCGTCACGCCATAACGAATAATAGGAAGCGAGAACAAGACCAGCGACCACGTGAATTACCACGCGGCATTCACAGGCGCAGTATAACTGTCGGTATATACCTGTTCCTCGCCGGAATCAGCGTGGCCGTATTCGGTCAAACAAGCCGTTATAATTTCGTTAATTTCGACGACGATGTGTACGTCTATGATTCCCCGGCAATTCAGGCTGGAGTAACGGTAAAAGGGATAGCGCTTGCCTTTACCACCCCAGAAATGCACGATTGGCACCCATTAACAACTATTTCGCACATGCTGGACTGTCAGCTGTACGGCTTGAACGCCGGGGGGCATCATGCCACCAACATCGTCCTGCATACTATCGCAGTGCTCCTGCTGTTTGGCGTGCTGCGCCAAATGACCGGCGCAGTGTGGAAGAGTGCGATTGTCGCAGCGTTATTCGCGATCCACCCACTCCATGTCGAATCAGTTGCATGGGTGAGCGAGCGAAAAGACGTGCTCAGCGCAGTGTTCTTCATGCTCACACTATGCGCGTATGTGTGTTATGTGCGTGCGCCATCAATCGGGCGTTATCTGATCGTGGCAGTCATATTCGCTTTCGGCCTCATGTCCAAGTCAATGCTGGTAAGCACCCCCATCGTTCTTGTCTTTCTGGATTACTGGCCACTCGGTAGAATTCAGAAATCAAAAGCGAGAGGTCAGGAGTCGAAAGTCAGTGGTCAGTGGTCGGTGGTCGGTGGTCTGTTAATGGAAAAGATTTCCTTGCTCATCCTTGCCGCCGGAGTCGGTATCGTCACATTTGCGCTGCAAAAACGCACTGCTGGCTCGATTCCTCCGCTGCCGTTTTTCTGGCGGGCGGAAAATGCGGTCATGAGTTACGTCCTTACGCCTGGAAAACATTGTGGCCGACGCGCCTCGCCGTTTTTTATCCTCATCCAAATGATACTTTGGCAACGTGGCAGGTTGTCCTCGCGATTGCATTTCTCCTCGCCATCTCTTGTGCGGCAATTTTTGGCGAGATAAGCGACCTTATCTGTTTACCGGTTGGTTCTGGTAGCTTTGTTATGCTGGTTCCAGTGATTGGACTTGTTCAGGTTGGTGAACAAGGCCATGCCGACCGTTATACCTACCTTCCTTCTATCGGCTTGTTTCTGATCGCAGTTTGGGCTGTTGGCGACGTAGCAGCAGTGGGCAGGTCAGGTTCTGGCGTGGTCAGCTACGCAGGCACGTAGTGGTCGTTGCTGCCCTGGGATGCACGGCCTTCACTCAAACTTCGCATGGCGAAACAGCGAGACGCTTTGGACCCATGCTCTCGCCGTCACCACCGACAACGATGTTGCCCACAATAATCTCGGGTACCTCTGCGTCGACCGCGGTGAGCTAGACAAAGCGATCTCGTACTTTGAGAGTGCCGCAAGGATTAGGTCTGGCAAACGGGATCCACACTACGACGTCAGTTCAGCTTTCATACAGATGAATCTCGCCAACGCTCTTGATGAAAAAGGTCAAGTGGCCGAAGCGCTGATTCACTATCGCAAATTACTCGAACTACAACCCGATAACATAGAGGTCCACAACATCGTGGGCACGGTTCTTACCCAGCAAGGTCGTGTTGGCGAAGGTGTCGGAGAATGGCAGAAGGTATTGGCGATTCAACCCGACGACGGCAACGCTATGAGCAACCTAGCGTGGGTATTTGCAACGTCACCGGACCAGTCCCTTCGAGATGGTCCAAAAGCGGTTGAACTGGCAGAGCGAGCCCTACGCATCTCCGGAGGCAGAATCCCAATACTTTTCCGAACATTAGCGGCCGCTTATGCCGAGAGTGGCGAATTTTCCAAGGCAATTCAGACTGCGCAGCAGGGGATTGAATTGGCTAACAGCCAGGGAAACTCGGGACTGGCTACCGAGCTACAGGGCAATATTGCACTTTACCAGGAACAGCGGCCGCTCCGAGATCCTAGTTTAACACGTGGCAATTCGTCGCCCCACAGCGAATAACAAAAAGCGGCAGGCTTACGAGCGACCAGGTAAGCTAGCTCAAGGTGTGCGCACTGGTAGTGTAACTGTCATTATATACCTGTTCCTTGCCGGAATCAGCCTGGCCGTATTTGCTCAAACAATCCGTTACAACTTCGTTAATTTCGATGACGATTTATACGTCTATAATGCCCCGGGTATTCAGGCTGGACTAACGATAAAGGGGATAGGTCTCGCGTTTATCAGCCCGCACGCACGCAACTGGCATCCGTTAACGACTCTGTCGCACATGCTGGACTGTCAACTATACGGCCTGAACGCTGGCGGCCATCATGCTACCAACGTCATCTTGCACACGATCGCGGTGCTCCTGCTGTTTCAGGTGTTGCAGCAAATGACTGGTGCAGTATGGAAGAGCACGATTGTCGCAGCACTATTTGCCGTGCACCCCTTGCATGTCGAATCCGTGGCGTGGATAAGCGAGCGAAAAGACGTTCTGAGCGCTATATTCTTTTTACTCATGCTGGGAGCATACGGTCGTTATGCACGCGCACCGTCGATAAGAGCTATCTCGTGTTATGCTCGTTCCGCAGGACTGATGTCCAAGCCCATGCTGGTAACCGCCCCGATTGTCCTTTTCTTTTGATTACTGGCCCTCCGTCGTTTTGAGCAAATCTCCCCACAACAGGAAAGCGAAAATCCTGCGAGTCAGACAATCAAAGCGATCACATGACGGCTTTTTCTGAAAAGATTCCCTTGCTCATCCTTTCCGCCGCCGCCGGTATCGTCACATTTGTGCTGCAAAACGCGCTGCTGGCGCGATCCCTCCGCTGCCGTTTCTTCTGGCGGGCGGAAAATGCGGTCATGAGTTACGTCATTTACGCCTGGAAAACATTGTGGCCGACGCGCCTCGCCGTTTTTATCCTCATCCAAATGATACTTTGGCAACTTGGCAGGTTGCTCTCGCGATTGCATTCCTCCTCGCCATCACTTGTGCGGCAATCGTTTCGAGAAAACGACCTTATCTGTTACCGGTTGGTTCTGGTACCTTGTTATGCTGGTTCCAGTGATTGGGCTTGTTCAGGTTGGTGAACAAGGCCATGCCGACCGTTATACCTACCTTCCTTCCATCGGTTTGTTTCTGATCGCAGTTTGGGCTGCTGGCGACGTAGTAGCAGTGGACCAGGCGATTATGGCGTGGTGCAGCTATCGCAGGCACCGTAGTGGTCGTTGCTGCCCTGGATGCACGGCCTTCACTCAAACTTCGTTGGCGAAACAGCGAGACGCTTTGAGCCATGCCTCGCCGTCACCACCGACAACGATGTTGCCCACAATAATCTCGGCTACTCTCGTCGACCGCGGTGAACTGGACAAAGCAATGTCGCATTATGAGGCCGCGTTGAAAATCAGGTCTGGTAAGTTAGATCCTCATTACAACCTCGCTACCGCATTTTAGAAATGAATCTCGGAGACGTTCTGGCGAGAAAGGGCAACCCGATGAAGCGATGGTCCACTTCGAACAAGCGATAAACTGCAACCCGATTACGCAGAAGCTATTACAACCGCGGAAACGTTCTTTATGCAAAGGGAGATCGACGAAGCAATCGCTGACTTTGAGAAGACTCTTCAAATACAACCAACGACGCGGATGCTCATACTGGCCTTGGCAACGCGCTTCTGCGCAAAGGTGCCCTGAAGGAGGCGATCGCGCACTACGACCAGGCAATGGCGTTAGCGCCCGAAGATCCGCACTCTCGCAGCAACCTTGCCTGGGTGCTGGCAACATCAAGTGATGCCTCGATCCGGGACGGCGCAAAGGCGGTCGAGCTAGCGCAGCAGGCGGTATCCGTCTCAGGTGGTAGAGAACTCCTCTTTTTTCGGACGCTCGCGGCGGCTTATGCAGAAACCGGCCGTTTCTCTGACGCCATCGCGGTGATACGACAAGCTGTAGCCATTGCCAGGATGCAGGGGAAAACCGGTCTGGCGAACCTTCTCGAAGAAGACGTTTTGCTCTATCGCGGGCAGGTTCCGCTTCGACGAACGTCTGCCGGCGATTAACTCGCAAGGGTTGCGACACTCGCCATGTAAACTTCGACTGCGATGACGTTATTTCGCTTCCTTATGGTACGGCAGCCCGAGCTCGTAGAGCGAGATTTCGTCCCGGAGTGCGTTGGACAAGGTGGAGTTCCCTTGGATCTCGGCAGCTTGCAATGCCTGTTCAGCAGTTTTCCTGGCCTCAACAAAGCGGCCAGTCTCAGCGTATGCCGCCGCCAGGATACGTAGAACAATTGCATGATTTTCGCTCCGGGAGCTCTCGGATTCTGCGCGTTCGGCCAAGAGTACTGCCTCTGATCCATTTCTGAGCGATGGGTCGGCAGCTGTCGCCAGCACCCATGCGAGATTGCTCTGGGCAGCTACGTTATCAGGCGCACTCCGAAGCGCATCCCTGTACTGCGCAATTGCATCCCGGCCCCGGCCTTTTGCAAGGAATGCACTTCCCAGATTTGCGCGGGCATCCGCGCTGTCCGGGCGCAATTCGAGGACTTTTTGGTAATGAGCGATCGCCTCATCCATCCGGCCCGTTTGGAACAGGGCGCTCGCAAGGTTATACTGAGCCTCAGCCTGATTTGGCAATATCGCGAGGCAGGCTGAGTAATAAGCGATGGCACCATCTAGATCGCCGTTGGAAAGAAGCGCGCTTGCCAAATTGCAAGAGGCATCGGCGTAATCCGGTTGGATTGCGAGCGCCTTCCGATAATGAGCAATCGCCTCATCTACACGCCCGTTCGCAAAAAGCGTGGCACCGAGATTGTTGTGTGCTTCTGCATCAGCAGGATTTATTTCCAATGCTTTCTCATAATGAACGATCGCTTCGTCGAGCTGGCCTTTCTGTACGAGAAGCCGGCCCAGGTTATAATGCGCCTCCGCATAACTTGGCCGCAGCTCAACAGCCTGGCGATAATGAGCAATCGCCCTATCGGCGTCGCCCTGGTCATTGAGAGCGATACCCAAATTGTAATGCGCCATCCAGCAGCCGGGATTCTTTGTCAGTGTCGCTGTGTACAGGGTGACAAGATTGTGGTAAACGGCAGTTTGTCGCCATGTCAGAACAACAAGCAACAGAAGGCACGTTCCCGCGGTTGCCAGAAGTAGAAGCGATTTCGATCTAACTGCGGCGATGTTACCAGAAAATTGTAGGGCGTCTGTGTCAGACGCCAAGCGGGATGGCGTTTCACCGAAACGCCCTACAGCAGTTACGATGCCTGCGCCGGCTAATGCCAGCGGCCCCATGCTCGCCAGATATTGAAAATGATCGCTCACAAACGAGTAGCGAAAGAAATAGACGCTGAAAAATCCAAGCACAGGGAACAGCGAAACCACATAGTATGCGGCGGCAAAAAATACGGCGCGGCTCCATCTTGCGCGGTTCAACCACAAGCCAAGCAATCCGGCTAATGCCGCGAAAAGCGGTAAGTAAGCCGTTGCCTGGGACGAATCAATTTTCCACCGCGGATAAATGAAGATCAACGGATACGGCCATGCCAGTTTCGCCACGTAAAACCAGATCGCGCGCCCCGCGATGATAAGCCGCTCCGGCCAGGTCTGCGC
>JAALOD010000133.1 GCA_013372845.1 Candidatus Udaeobacter sp. | reverse complement strand
GTTGGAGACCGTGCTAATTCATAAACACCACGCTAGGTTAAGTCCCCGTTTAATTCCTGGCTCCTCCCCTCGCAGTGCTGCACCGCTGATGACGGCGCGTACGGACGTCGAAAACGCAGAGCAACAGGCGTTAATCGAGCGGGTTGCAATTCGAAATGGGAAAGCGCGATTACTACGATCGTGTTCCGCGCGGCGGGTATGGCCAGAGCGGATTCGAGGCGGAAGTATTCCGCCGGACCGATGCCGCATCACTCGCTAATCTGAATTTTTCCAATTTGAAGGAACTCGTCCGCTATCGATTTCAATCGGACTCGAACCGCCGAATGGACTGTCCATTTCGATCAAGTAAGCCCTCAATGTACACCAGTCGCCACCGCGAATTCCCTTTCTCCGTCGGTGAACACGAGCAGCGCCTCGTTTTCCTTTAGGTCGAGAGCTTTTCGAGCGCGAGCGAGTTGTTTAGTCGAATCGGTGAACTCGACATAACACTCGCCGGTGCTAAGTGGAACTGCATTTTTGATCTTTGCCTTTTTCATACCCCGCGGCATTTTTGCGCCGAATTCAACGAGCGCAAGGTGTTTTTGTCGTCGGCAAGTTGTGATTAAATTGCGAGTCGCAATTTTCGGCCAAAAAAAAATGCCCCGGCCGGTAATTTTGCTCACGCCTCCCTAGAATTCGCACCTAGAGGTGACACGCTATTTTCAAAGGCAAAAGCGTTGGCAGCGCGTACGGGAGTCGAACCCGTGTACCAGCCTTGAGAGGGCTGTGTCCTAACCACTAGACGAACGCGCCAAAAACAAGATGCGATTAGGAATACCGCAATGACTGTGGGCTGGCAAGGTAGCTAATCAAAACCGCTTGTGCCGTTTCTCTTTCTTCTTCTTGTGTTTATCTGCGGGCTTCTTAGGCGCGGGTGTCCCCGATGGTGTTGGCGAGGGCGTAGCAGTATTTGGGGTAGGTCTTACGTTTGGCTGAGCCAGCAAACCCTGATGTGACGTCTTTAGTGCCTGAAGTGCCAACTTGAGCTCCGGAGTCGTAGCGAGCGCCGACATGCGTTCGTAGTAGACGTTGTAGTAATTACGAAGCCGATTCCGCTTTTCCAAATCAGTCGGTGCAGACTGCGCATACGCCTTCGCAGCCTGCACCTTTGGGTCATTCACTGTCCGATTTTTTAGCTGTCGCCATTCCTTATGCACGCGCAATTCATCCGCTTGCGGTCCTAGCGATCTCGGCTTTGAAAAATTCTGGTCAAGCTGCGATATCTCGGGCAGCTCGGGGCCATTAGGCGGTACTGGCGAGGGCGTTGGTTCCAGTTGGTCTTGCTGCTCATAAAGATCCACAGACGGCGGAGCGGCGTCCTGTGCATGGAGGCTTGCCACGGCAGCGCCCAGCGTTGCTGAGATGATCAACCCGAATACTTTCATTCCCGGTTTTCGTGCCAATGTAACCAAATTTCCGGATGCGGGAAGGCGCTGTCCATGATAAAGAATCACGCTGGAACTCGGGGCGTAGCTTAGCTTGGTAGAGCGCGTGGTTTGGGACCACGAGGTCGGAGGTTCAAATCCTCTCGCCCCGACGTTTGATCGCATCAAACGTTGTAATCCAAATTGGGGGCCAGGCGCTTTTCCACCGCGGGCACCGATTCGCCGTGCCGGGTCGCATAATCCACGACTTGATCGGGCCCAATTTGTCCGACCCCGAAATATTTCGCCTCGGGATGCGAAAAATAAAGTCCGCTCACGCTGGAACCGGGATGCATCGCAAACGATTCGGTCAGCTTAATGTCAGCATTGTGCTCGGCATCCAGCAACTCGAACAAAGTTCCCTTCTCTGCGTGATCGGGGCAGGCGGGATAACCGGCAGCTGGCCGGATACCGCGATATTTTTCGCGGATTAGATCGGCATGAGACAGCTGTTCGTCGCGCCCGAATCCCCATGCAATCCGCGTTTGTTGGTGCAGATACTCGGCAAACGCTTCAGCTAATCGATCTGCCAGCGACTTGGTCATGATGGCGCTGTAATCATCATGCTGCTGTTTGAATTCCTCCGCGACTTCGTCTGCACCGTGAACGGAAACCGCAAATCCGCCAAGATAATCCTGTAGCGGCGGTCGGCGCCTGTCCTGAGCGGAGTCGAAGGAACCGCCATTTATTGGCGCAACATAATCCGCCAGGCAATGGTTAAATTGTCCCGCCGGCTTTTGCATTTGCTGGCGGAGGAAGTAAAACGTGGCGAGCTTCTTCGTGCGATCGTCATCAGCATAAAGATCCACATCGTCGCCGACTGAGTTTGCTCGCCAAAAAGCGTGAACACCGCGCGCGACAAGCAGATTTTTTGCGACGATCCGATCAAGAAGGTTCTGCGCGTCATCGAAAAGTTCCTGCGCGTGTTTGCCAATCTTCGGATCTTCAAAAATCGCGGGGTAACGCCCGCGCAATTCCCAGGCGTGAAAAAACGGCGACCAATCGATGTACTCGGCCAGTGCCCGCAGCGAAAAGGAGCGTACGGTGTCATCCTGAGCGGATCCCGCAGTTTGGTAAACGCGGACGCCCAAAAATTCCGGTTTAGGTGGAACATAGTTGCTCCAACCAATCGGCGTCCGGTTTGCGCGAGCTTCTTCGAGCGTCAGCAAATTCTTTCGCTGTGTTCTTGCGGAATGCTCCTGGCGCAAGCGTTCATAGTCTTCGCGCGTTTTCTTATCGAACGCGGACTTGAGTTCTGCGTTCAACAGCGAATTGACAACACCCACCGCGCGCGAGGCGTCCAGAACGTGCACAGTACTGGCCTGATAATGCGGCGCGATCTTCACCGCGGTGTGCGCCCGGCTCGTGGTCGCTCCCCCAATCAACAGCGGCAAACGAAATCCTTCACGCTCCATCTCCTGCGCGACATGCACCATCTCGTCCAATGATGGCGTAATTAGGCCGCTCAGGCCGATCACGTCCGCTTGTTTTTCTCGCGCTGTTTCCAGAATTTTTGCGGCCGGCACCATTACGCCAAGATCGACAACGTCGTAGTTGTTACATTGCAGCACTACCCCGACAATGTTTTTGCCGATATCGTGCACGTCGCCTTTCACCGTTGCCATCACGATGCGTCCCTGCGGTTTCGCGCCGGCAGATTTCTCCGCTTCCATGAATGGCATCAGATAGGCGACAGCTTTCTTCATTACTCGCGCGCTCTTAACGACCTGTGGCAGGAACATTTTGCCGGAGCCGAATAAGTCGCCGACCACGCTCATACCGGCCATCAGCGGCCCCTCGATCACGTCGAGTGGTCGCTTGCATTTTTGACGCGCTTCCTCCGTATCGACGTCGATGTAATCGGTGATGCCTTTGACTAACGCGTGTTTCAGGCGCTCTTGGACAGGTTCTTTTCGCCATGCTTTGTCGGCGACTGGAGTCTTACCTTTTGCTTTTACGTTTTCCGCAAAATCGACTAACCGCTCGGTTGCATCGTCTCTTCTATTCAACAACACGTCTTCGACGCGCTCTCGTAGTTCAGGCTCGATTTCTTCATAGACCGCAAGCTGCCCTGCGTTAACGATTCCCATGTCGAGGCCTGCGCGGATGGCGTGAAACAGAAACGCGGCATGCATCGCTTCGCGCACCGTGTTGTTTCCGCGAAAGGAGAATGAAATGTTGCTTACCCCGCCACTTACGCGCGCGCCGGGAAGATTCTTTTTGATCCATCGCGTCGCTTCAATGAAATCGACCGCGTAATTGCGGTGTTCTTCAAGGCCAGTAGCGACGGTCAGAATATTTGGATCGAAGATAATATCGCTTCCCGGGAAGTTCGCGTGTTTGGTCAACAAATCATAGGCGCGCGCACAGATCTCGATTTTCCGCTGAAAATTATCGGCCTGGCCTTGCTCATCGAACGCCATCACGATGGTTGCAGCGCCATATCGCCTGATTAATCTGGCTTGCCGGAGAAAATCTTCTTCGCCGTTTTTCAGGCTGATGGAATTCACCACTGCTTTTCCCTGCAGGCATTTGAGCCCTGCTTCGATGACGCTCCACTTCGAGCTGTCGACCACAATTGGAATCCGCGTGATCTCTGGTTCGCTGCCGATCAGATTCAGGAATCGAACCATGGCCGCCTCCGAGTCGATCATCCCTTCGTCCATGTTCACGTCGAGCAGGTTAGCGCCGCTCTGCACCTGCTGACGCGCTACAGCCAGAGCCCCGTCGAAATCCCCCGCAAGAATCAGTTTCGAAAACTTCGGCGATCCCGTGATGTTGGTGCGCTCGCCGATGACAACGAAGCCGAACTCCGGCGTAATCTTCAACGGTTCGAGCCCGGAAAGTCGCAGAATCATGTAGAGCTAACTGTCCTTTCCACGACGCGCGGCGAAAATTCACGCACCAGTTTCGTCAGCGCTCGGATGTGCTCCGGCGTCGTGCCGCAACAACCGCCGACCACATTGAGCCAGCCGTTCTCTGCCCACTTCGCGACCTTGGGGGCAAAAATCTCGGCTGTCTCCGGAAAGCCGGTCGGCGACAGCGGATCCGGCAGACCCGCATTCGGATACGCACTCATGTAGTACGGCGAAACGCGCGCCAGCTCTTCCACAAACGGTTCCATTTCATCCGGACCGAGCGAACAATTCAAACCAAAGATCAGCGGTTCCGCATGCCCGATCGATATGAGCGACGCTTCAACGGTCTGCCCGCTCAAGTTTCGCCCGGATTTGTCGATCACAGTGCCCGAGATCATCAACGGCACGTTGCGTCCGTTTTTTTCCAATGCGTCGTGATAGCGAACAGCGCTGCTTTTCCGTTGAGTGTGTCGAAAATCGTTTCGACAATGAGTAGATCACGCCGCCTTCGAGCGGCTTGGCTTCATCGAAGTAAGTTTGGAAGTTGATCGAATGAGACCGCGCGAAATGCCGGATCGTTTACGTCAGGTGAAATCAACCAGCGACGGAAGGGCCCATTGATCCGCCAACAAACCGTTGCTGTCCGGTTTCATTCGCAACGCGATCCGCGGCGCGGCGCGCGATCTGGCCGCCTCAAAATTAATTTCTGAACGAGCGCGCGAAGATCGGCATCGTCCACCACGCCTGAAAGAATTCCTGATCTTTGCGACCACGTGTGGGCTCGCCTTGAACAGGAAATCGTTCAGGCCGATGGTTGTTCCGCTGAACGTTTCGTTTCGACAACGTCTGCGCCCGCATTGAGATAAGCGGCATGGATTTCCTCGACGACTTGCGGCCGTGTTAGATTGAGCAGTTCCAGGCTGCCCTTGAGGTCTTTGCCTTTCCAATCGCCGAACCGTTTTCCTCGATACTCCGCCTCGGACAGCTTGTACTGCTGGATCATTGTGCCCATTGCGCCATCGAGCAAGACGATGCGTTCGCGCAGGAGCGCTTCCAGAGGATGAAGACCATTTGTAGCCATGATTGTCCGGGAACTAAAGAGCGTTTCCCTGGCGAATCAAGCAACAAATTGACGTATCATGATGCGTAGATGTGTTTTGGACGAACGGTTAGCAATGAACGCCCGCGTCGTGGCAAAAATCGAATATCAAAAGAGTGCGAATCACCTGAAGCGAAAGATAGAGCATTCGCGCCCCGGGCACTTGAAGAGGCCCGCTGTCGTTGGGCGATTGAGGATTAATCGCCCTCGTCGCGGATCAAATGAAACAGCGCGCAGCTTACGGCGCAATACGGTCGGTGAGAGTGTCCGTATGAAATGCGGTGTGATCACGCAAACGGAACCAGGGACTATCCTTTTTCGTAGTCTGCGCCACACTGTTTTTTTCCCCCGTAGCAAAGTCTTCCCATGAATTGTAACGGGCGATCGCTAGGAAGGTCCAGTCAGCGCCTTCCAAATGCTGCATCAAGACGTTCCCGGCAGTCGTGTCGCCTGCCGCGCTTGGCGCTTCGCTCAGCATCTTTTCCAATTGCTCGCGATGGCCAGGGGCTGGGCGATAATAGGACACGGAATAAACCGAGCCCGCAGTTTTAGATCCTGAATCGCCGTCAATACCCAAGGCGCGACTGAATTCTTCCCATGAAGGACCGTTGACAAAAGTATCGGTGTGCCACTCGCTCAAGTCACGTTTGTCCGGAGGCACGGCCGTGCCCGCAGCGGCTACAGTCGCTTTGGTGCCGAGGTGGGTAATGACTACGTAATCCCAGGCGTCGCCGTCTTGGTGGCGAAGGACAATAAAATGTCCTGGCATCGGGTCATTGGGATTCGGCGTCTTGAGCCAATCGCCTAACTGAACGGCTTTGCCAAGAGCAGCCTTGGTGAAATGGACGTGATAAACATCGGTTCGTTTACCGGCTCCGGCAATTGCGGCGCGCTTGTCACTGGCAGCCTTTGGAGTGTCTTGCGCCTGAACAAATGTGACAGGCAACAGGCTCAATAATGTGATGGCAGTAATAGTGATGATCGATTTCATGAATGTCTTTCCTTTTTGATTTTATCTCGAACGTGAATCTCAGCTGCAGCAGGGCCCCGGAAAGAATCGAAGAGTGAGTTTCGTTGCGCCTTTATTGGAGGCTATGTGGCCCCGCTTTGGGGTGTCAATGCTTATCTGGATACCACACATGGTGAGTTTGTGGGCCGTTACGCCTCGCTGTCAGGTCTAACATTTTTCTTCGGCCTTGGTCATTTGTGTTTCGTCATTTTCCATTCCAGCAATTGTCTCGACTTCTCTGGATGTGACGATTAGCTCAGTGCGCCATGGAGGCGGTGCAGCTCTTCAGGTCGCTCGATCGCAATCAACGAAACACGTTCCTGGCTTGCTTCCTGGGATGGGCACTCGATGCATTCGATTTTTTCCTTCTCACGTTCGTGATCGTGCCAATGGCAGGCGATTTTGGGACGAGCATCGCCGAGCTGACCTACGCAATCACGCTTACGCTGGCCATGCGCCCATTGGGCGCGTTCATCTTCGGATTGCTCGGCGACCGGTTCGGACGGCGCATCCCCCTCATGATCAACATCATTTTCTATTCTCTCATGGAATTGCTCACGGCATTTTCTCCAAATTACACGTGGCTGCTGATTTTCCGCGCGCTTTACGGAATCGGCATGGGCGGAGAATGGGGACTTGGCGCGTCGCTGGCAATGGAGACCCTGCCGACTGCAGCGCGCGGATTGTTCTCGGGAATTTTACAACAAGGTTATGCGTTTGGTTATCTGCTTGCGGCCGTTGTGTATTGGATCGTGTTTCCCTTCTTCGGCTGGCGCGGCCTCTTCGTCGCGGGAGCGCTGCCTGCTTTTCTTGTGCTGTACATCCGCGCGCGGGTGCCTGAATCGCCGGTTTGGCTGCAGCGGCAGCGCGAGACGCACGATTTTTGGAGCGATCTGCTGGTTGTCCTAAAACGCCACTGGGTTCTCTTCGTTTACGTGATTTTATTGATGACGGCGTTCAACGCCATGTCTCATGGGACCCAGGACATGTATCAAACTTTTCTCGGTGAACAACGCCACTATGGCGTAACGCAGAAGGCCGCGACTGGGATCATTTACGCTGTTGGTGCAATCTGCGGCGGAACGGTGGTTGGTCATCTGTCGCAAAACTGGGGACGCCGTCGCTCGATTATTTTAACTGCGATATTCGGCATAATCCTTATTCCGCTCTGGGTTTTTCCACCGGGCTTCGCGTTTCTTGTCATCGGTGGGTTTGCCATGCAATTCATGGTGCAAGGCGCCTGGGGAATCGTCCCTGTGCATTTGAATGAACTTTCGCCCGGCGCAGTGCGCGGGACTTTTCCCGGGGTTGCGTATCAACTTGGAAATTTGTTCGCCGCCAACACGGCCGTCGTCGAAGCCCGGTTGGCCGACCATTTCCGTGACGCAAGCGGGCATCCAGACTATGCAAAGGCGCTCGCCCTGTTTACGCTGGTAATCTTTTTGGTGTTGATCTTGCTCGCAGCAATCGGAAGCGAAGAGCGTGGGAAAGAATTTTAGAAGGTAAAATCCGTTCCCAAGGATTGTGCGGGAATTTGAAAACCCGCGGCATGGCAGGCGGAGCGCCTGCCCTACAATGTTTTCATAGGGCAATCGTTGGATCGCATGTTGTAGGGCAAGCGCATCGCTTGCCGGGCGCTGATGGAAATTGGAACCACCCGCAAGACGAGCCTTTCTACACGGCAAACCAGCGGGAAAGAATTCTAACGATGTCCGGGGGACGGCGCGAGACTCGTGCCGCCGCTGGGAGGTTCCGGCTGCGTTTGCGATTGCGCAGCTACCTGCGCTGACGCGCGGTAAACACCGGAGCCGAAGCGTTGCTCGACAATTGCCTCCGCAATTCGGTCAGCGAGTAGTTCACGATATTCCGAATCGCGGGCCTGGCTTCCATCATTGCGATTACTCAAGTACCCACATTCCACAAGTACTGCTGGACAGCTCGCGAGGCGGAGCACGCGAAAATTAGCCGTGTGCACTCCACCATTCTTAGAGCGGGGGATCGTCATCAGTTTTTGTTGAATCCCGTTCGCCAGATCGAATGAAGTGCCCGAATGATAGTACGTTTCGAATCCGCGAACGCCGCGCCGGCGCGAATCGTTGAAGTGTATGCTGACGAAAATAGCATTTTTCTGCGCATTCTCGATCGCCACGCGATCGTTCAATTCGATAAAGACATCCGAGTTGCGGGTCATCACGGTTTTTAACTGCGATTCGCGCAGCTTGCGGTTGAGACGCTGGGCGACATCGAGGGCGACCAACTTCTCAGGCGGGCCGTAGCGGCGGTATGCACCGCTATCTTTGCCTCCATGTCCCGCGTCCACTACGACAGTATTAAAGGTTTTACCTGTGTTTTTGACCCCAGTAGTCGTGAC
>JAALOD010000132.1:1912-8971 GCA_013372845.1 Candidatus Udaeobacter sp. | reverse complement strand
GCTCAGCACGGCACGCGATGCCTTGCGGCGAGCTGAGGGTTACTACGCTCGGACCCGTCGTTGGGATACGCTCTTGCTGATCATCAGCATCATCTGTGGAGCATTGGCCACTGTTCTTGCCGGTGGCACGGTTATCGGAGGCAACCGTGCGCTGGAGGCTGTCGGCGGATGGCGGATTCTCTGTTCGATTGTTGCCCTGTTATCGGCATCAGGCACCGTCGCTGGCGCCCTCCACAAAAGCTTTCAGATTACGACTCATCTTTCGAGCGCGGAGCAGTGCGTCGCACGACTTAGAGCACTCGATGCCGCCATTGCTGCCAGCGATTTACCGACTGACAACGCATTGGAATCTTTCCAGCGTATCTCAGAAGAGCATGCTGCTTGTTTAGCTTGAGATCGCTTGACCTGGCATTCCATCGAGCGCTGCGGCGGTTGAACTAAGAAAGTCGAGAGTTGAGAGATTAGTACTGGGCTCAGCTCTTCATCGTTAGATGACAATGCGTGCGTGGCAAGGCAATGCTTCTCGGTATTTCACCGCAGATAATCTTGCGAGTTGCGAAGATAGAGAACAAGATCGTCGCCGTTGCCGCTCGGGAAGGGTTTCCCGTTGATTTTGAATCCACAGTCGAACGCGAAACTCAGAACGCGTTCGTCTGCCCGGGTCGTCGCGAAAATGTTCTCGTTCTTCGCGAAAGTAAGTAACTCACTCACGATGCGAGTCGAGAGTCGCCGCCCTTGGTACGATTTAGCCACAACGACCCAACCCAACTCAACTGGGTATTCGTCTGCCGGCACGGTTGCTCGCGCATCGGCGAACACCTTATTGCGATACTCTGGTCTGGGGTGTTTCAACGCGCCTGCTCCGATGAGTTGGTCATCTGGCGCCCGTAGGAACAACAGGCGAGAGGCGTTCCGGATCCGTTGCGTTAAGCCTTCTGGATTAACAGCGCCGCCTTCGATGACGAGCCTCTCGAAATCGGCCAACGCCTGCGCTGTGCAATCCGGAGGCAAAAATATTGACGATCTTAGCATCGTAGCGTGGAGTTACTTGGCTTTCGAATGCAGAGCGGCGCGTGCGGCTATCTTGGAGCCCCGAACGAACGAAACCGGACGCTGCGTCCATTTGCATTCCATTCGTCGTATGACGCGCCGGCTGTGATCTGAAATTTGTCAGTACCGACCGTGCCGACAACATACGTCTCCCACATGTCGCCGCCACCCTTCCCGCTCCATCGGCCGTATAAGAAGCCCACTTCGCCACCGGAATAGATCGGGTTCGCTGATGAGCTCAGCATCTCGTCGGGCGAATCTTTTGCGTCTGCCCCAGGATCCTTTCCATCCGTACCATGGACCCGGCCGGCAGTCGGCCCTTGTACCGGTGGCTGGGCACCGCTGAGGAATGCAGCCGGCAAGAAATCTGCCGGCGTGAATCCCAACTGAACCCACGAACTTGCAAAGCCGTAGCTGGGGCCGACGATCCCGTTACTTAATCCCGGGCCGTCCAACCAAAGCGGCAGCGAGCCGTTATGAAGCAGAAGTGAACTCTCGGCCGCGCCCCAAACTTTCGGCCGATAAAGATTCAGCGACAAAGAGGCATTTGGTGCGCCAGCGGAGCGCAACTGTTCGCGTTTAGTCGAATGATGCGGCTGTTGCGCAACAGCCGGCAACAAAGCGCCGAGCAAACCCAGGGCGACGCAAAGCGCGCGCTTAACCATGGCACAATTCACATCTAAATAGCGACAAATGCCAGTAAAATTTTGCGCAAGCGCAGGCAACCTTCGTTATTCGAGATTCGTGAATCGTGACCCGATGCAACGATTTAACGCTTTAACGGTTCAACGCGGCGAAGCCAACGACTCCCGAAAATATTCGATCGTGGCCTTGATTCCTTCTTCGAAATCCACGCGGGGTTGCCAACCGAGGACTTCTTTTGCGCGGGCAATATCCGGTTGGCGCACTCTCGGGTCATCGACGGGCAACGGCCTGTATTCAATTGCCGATTTTGTTCCGGTGATGCGAATGATTTCGTCGGCAAACTGATTGATCGTCATCTCGCGCGGATTACCCAGGTTAACCGGCTCGTGGAAATCGCTCATGGCCAATTTGAAAATTCCGTCGATCAAATCGGACACATAACAGAACGAGCGCGTTTGTGAGCCATCGCCAAAAACAGTCAGTGGCTGGCCATTCAGTGCCTGTCCGATAAACGCCGGGACCACGCGTCCATCCCGCAATCGCATTCGCGGTCCGTATGTGTTGAATATGCGCACGATCCTGGTGTCCACGCGATGATAGCGATGATATGCCATCGTCATTGCCTCGGCGTAACGTTTCGCCTCATCGTACACGCCGCGCGGCCCGATTGGGTTCACATTACCCCAGTAATCTTCCTTTTGCGGATGTTCGAGAGGATCGCCGTACACCTCCGATGTTGAAGCAAGAATGAACGCGGCCTTTTTGTCCTTGGCCAGCCCCAGGGTATTGTGCGTGCCGAGCGCGCCGACTTTCAATGTAGGAATCGGCAGTTCGAGATAATCGATCGGACTGGCCGGGGAAGCGAAGTGAAAAACGTAATCGATTTTCTCTTCCGGCAGAAAAATGAAATTCGAAACATTATGTTTAATGAATTGGAAATTCTCGTTCCCGGCGAGGTGTCCAATGTTCGCTGTGTTGCCGGTGATTAAATTGTCGACGGCGATGACGCGATGACCTTCCGCCAGCAACCGATCGCTCAAATGCGATCCCAGAAAACCGGCGGCACCGGTCACAACAGAAACAGGCTGAGAATTCTTTGTGGGCATTGCGCGGTTTATCTAAAGGCGTGCGCATAAATTTGCCAGTACGAAGTCATGGCAAATGACAAATGGCTTCGCTACGTTAAACCGTAGAAGCGAATAGAGCCATCATTCAGGCTTCGTCATTCGACATTTGTCATTCGTCATTTGGATTCATTAGCTTTCGACTCAAAATCTGAAATCTTAACGAACTCATGCGTATTCTTTCCGGTATTCAGCCCAGTGGCGCTCTGCACGTCGGTAATTATTTTGGCATGATGGAGCCGGCTGTCGCGCTTCAAGCCGAAGGCGAAGCACTCTATTTCATCGCCGATTATCACGCGCTCACCAGCCTGCGCGATCCGGAAGCGCTCCGTGAAAACAGCCGTCGCGTCGCGCTGGATTTTCTGGCGTGCGGACTCGATCCCAACCGCGCCACGCTTTTTCGCCACTCGGACGTTCCACAAGTCACCGAACTGGCCTGGATCCTATCGACCGTGGCGCCGATGGGCTTGCTGGAGCGCGCCCACTCTTACAAAGACAAGCTCGCCCGCGGATTGCCCG
Organism: Candidatus Udaeobacter sp.; assembly: GCA_013372845.1. Lineage (GTDB taxonomy): Bacteria > Verrucomicrobiota > Verrucomicrobiia > Chthoniobacterales > UBA10450 > Udaeobacter. The sequence goes on along the minus strand of JAALOD010000132.1, from coordinate 5,633 downwards.
CCACCGTCGGCTTGTTCAGTTACCCAGTGCTTATGGCGGCGGACATTTTGATTTACGACAGCGACGTTGTGCCTGTTGGTAAAGATCAAAAGCAGCACATCGAAATCACGCGCGATCTTGCTGTGAAAATGAACGAAACCTTCGGGCAGTCCGAGCCGGACGGGCGGATCTTCAAGTTGCCTGAAGCGCGAATCAAAGCTGCGACAGAAACCGTGCCCGGGATCGATGGCCAGAAAATGAGCAAAAGCTACGGTAACAACATCGACATCTTCGGCGACGAAAAGGAAATGCGAAAACGCGTAATGAGCATCGTGACCGATTCTACGCCGGTGGAAGCGCTGAAAGACCCGGCAAAATCGACAATCTTTAAACTTTACTCGCTGGTCTCGTCTAAGGATGAAATCGCGGCGATGCGCGAACAGTTCCTAAAAGGCGGAATCGGCTACGGCGACTTCAAGAAACAGCTTTTCGAAAAACTTTGGGAATATTTCGCGCCAATGCGCAAACGCCGCGAAGAAATTCTGGCCGACAAATCATATATTGACAGCGTTCTCAAAAAAGGCGCGGCCCGGGCGAATGAAATCGCGGGCCAGGTGATGGAACGCGTCCGCGAAGCAGTGGGTCTGCGCTAATGACCAGACTTCGAAAGACTCGTCCGCTTCGCTCGCGTTCCTGAAACGCCTTGCAGTGCTGCCGCTGGCCGCAGCCGCCCTGCCTTCTAATGCGGGCGCAGCTGGGGCGAGACTAAAAATAATGATTAAGAGTGCCTGGGGTCGGACGACCCAACGATCGCCTGATCATGAGCAGCGATTTAACCAGAAACAGACCGCATCCGGCAATCTATTTCGGATAATCTCAGCGACCTCGAGTTTGGCGAGCTGGTTTGGTTTGCTCCTGGGGTCTCGTTTGAATTGTTGCAGCGCTGTCGCGGTAAAACAATACACCGTGCGCTCTCAAATTGCTGATCAACGCGTGCAGATCGTTAGCCAACTGTTGGTTGTTCAGGAGAGTGGCCACCAAGCCTTTGCCTTGTGTGGCGCTGCGAAGGACCTTGCGCGTGTCATCGATCGCGTTCTGCAAATTGTCAGCTGCCTCTTTTGCGGAAGTCATTGTGGAATCCGCCTGTTCGATGACTCCGTCCAACTTCTTCGAGGATTCTGCCAACGCAGTCGTAGCCTGGTTCAAATGTTCCATGCTCGCCTTCAGGTTTTGCATGTTCTCTGAAGAAAGAGTTTCCTGATTCAATTTTTGCACTGTCCCTCGAAGATCGCCCAGGAGAGCACCACCCTCTCGCGTGATGTCGTCAATACCGGTTTCTCGAGCGCCGCTGATGTGGGTATTTGGCGCGAGAAAAGCCTTAGCCTGCCCGGGCGGCATCACCACGTTTACGAAGCGATCGCCCAATAAACCGGAACTTCCGACGGTGAATTTGCTGCCTTCAGGAACCTTAATGTAATCATAAATCTTCAGCGGTACCTCCACACCCTGGCCTTGGCGAACCATTTGCGGACCGCCAGAGACTTTTCCGATTTTGGCCCCCGCGAGCAAGACGTCGGAACCTTTCAACAGGCCGCTCGCGTCACTGAAGCGAACGGTGAGACCGTAATAGGTCTTGAAGCCTTCCCCCAGCCGGCCGAATTGCACGACCAGCGCGCCTAACATCGCCAACCCGACAAAAACAAATGCGCCAACTTTAAATTCCAGACCTCGCTCGTGCCGATTCATTGAAGACTAATTGTCGATCTTCCCGTTGATTTTCGCAAGGTAGGGCGGCAGTCGACTCAAACCGACGCATCTCAGACGTTAAAGTACGGCGCTGCGAGAGATGGAGGCCAACTCGCGAAAGCTTTCGAGTCAATCGCCTCTGCCGTCAGAGCGTCCGAGCAGGAAATCCTGCAAAATCGGATCGCGCGCTTGCTGAAGCTGGGTGGGCGTGCCGTGGAAATAGATCCGACCCTCGTGCAAATAGGCAATGTGATTCGCGACGTCAAATGCGCTTTTCATATCGTGCGTGACCACTACGCTCGTCATTCCCAGCCGTTGTTGTAATCTACGAATCAGGCGATTGATGCTGTCGGCGACCACCGGATCGAGGCCCGATGTCGGCTCATCGTACAATACGCAGGAGGGCCGACGAATGATGGAGCGCGCCAGACCAACACGCTTCTTCATTCCACCGCTCAAACTCTCCGGCATCTTGTCTTCCTGCCCCTCCATCTCAATGACTTCGAGCATTTCTTCCACTTTCGTATGCAGGACCTTTGGATCCTTTTCGCCCGCCTCACGCAGCGGAAAGGCGATGTTTTCCTCCACGGTCATCGAATCAAAAAGCGCACCGCTTTGGAAAAGAATGCCTATCTTTTTGCGGATCGCTCCGAGCTGGCGCTCATTCATTCCGATGATGTTGTGACCATCGATCCAAATTTCTCCCGCGTCCGGCGTCATCAATCCGACGAGGTGCTTGAGCAAAACGCTCTTGCCGCCACCGCTTCGTCCAATAATCGCCAGCGTTTCACCAGTTGCGACTTCAAGATCGACGCCGCGCAAAATTTCCTGCTGCCCAATCTTTTTGGCCACTGACCGCACTGCGATCATTGGCGACGAATTACCGCGGACCACATGAGGTTTAGTGGACGGCTTTTGAGATGGCGGCGCTTCGATCATCGCAACGCTCACTCTCAACTCTCAACTCCCAACTCTCAACTACCTGATATCACTGATATCCCGCCGGATAAATGATGTTGAGCAACATCGTGAGAAAGAAGTTGCAAATCAGAACCGCGAGCGAGGAGTTCACTACCGCTTCAGTGGTCGCGCGGCCGACGCCGACGGCGCCTTCGCGCGCGCTCAGGCCCTTTTGGCAACTGATGAATACAATCAGAATGCCAAAACAAAACGCTTTCGACAGGGCCATGATAATGTCGCGATTGCGCGTCCAGCGCACCATGTTCGCCATGTAATACGTGCCGTTGATCTCGAGCAGAGAAATTGCGATGAAATAGCCGGCAGCAATGCCGACAGCGATACATTCTGCCACCAGCAACGGCATTGATACCATCATGGCGAGCGCTCGCGGCACCACTAGATAATCGGTCGGATAAACTGCGAGCGCGCGCAACGCATCGATCTGCTCAGTGACTTTCATTGTGCCGATTTCCGCCGACATGGCTGCTCCGACACGACCTGCTACCATTAACGCAGTGAGCACCGGACCAAGCTCGCGACAGATCGAAACCGATACGACTGCGCCGGTGGCCGATCCCATTCCAATCTTGTTAAATTGAAAGAAGGTTTGAGCCGCGAAGACGGCGCCCGTAAACGCACCCGTGATCACGACAACCAGTTGTGAAAGTAATCCAATCTCGACCACCTGATTGAGGAACAATTTCCACCGAAGCTTGTGCGTCAAAATGGAACGAAACGTGTCGCCAGCGAGCAGCACCAGCTCACCTAAATATTGAAAAAACGCGAGCACTGGCGTGCCAAGCGCGTTGAAGAATCGAACCATTGTCCCTTGTGATTAGTGACCGGTGATTAGTGAATGGTGAAACCTTGCAGCGAGCTTTTTCTTTCTATTCACCAGTCACCAATCACTATTCACTTGTTATGTACTGAGCGGCTCTGTTTTTGTTCTGGGCCGAAGCTCCGGCGGAATCGCGCCGATAAACAGAGGTTCAAGTCCAAGCTTGAGAAAAATCGCCCGAATCTCACGCAAGCTCAA
>JAALOD010000132.1:0-1812 GCA_013372845.1 Candidatus Udaeobacter sp. | reverse complement strand
TGTGCACCTGAAGGAATGAGACGCGCCACTCGCTTTTTGCTCGCCAGCAATCTCTTGCTTGGCGCGGCGTTTTTCGGCGCCTGCGAAACGGTTCCCCAGGGAATTCAACAGGCCAGGCTCGATATGGCGCAGAACATCGCAGCTGAACCGGCTGGGGATTATTTTATCGGACGGCGTTATTACAAACCCGATTACAAGTTCTGGGGTTATATCCGGCGCCCGGGCCAACCCTGGAGCACAGCAGAATTGGTGATGTTGAACGAAAAACAGAAGCTTGCTCCAGATCGTGAGCGTCTCGATTTCGGCAGCGATAACAACTACGAATACAAACTCTACGGTAACTTTAGCGGCGAGAAGGTTTATGAACCTGCGAGCAATGGAATTTATCCTGAGTTCGTTTTGAAGGGTTACCAACTGATTTCCATGAACCCGCCGCCAATTTTCAAAAGTCAACTCCGTGGTCACGCCAACGCGGAGGATCTCCGTTACGTGGTAGAAAAACCGGAGTGATCGTGTCCTTATTGTCATTCCGAGCGAAGTCGAGGAATCTCTCACTGTCGCTTATGGCACGCGGGTCATTTAAACAGTCAGAGATGTCTCGACTCTGCTCGACATGACAGAAGGTGCTCGCGCTTCCGATAAGAAGGATCCTCTTGCTGAGGAATTCCTGCAGTATCTCGCAAACGAGCGAAATGCTTCGCCTCGCACGTTAAAGGCATATCGCCAGGCGTTGACCGCTTTTCGCGCTGAAAACCAAACGCCGTGGAAAAGATGCCGGGCGGACGATTTTCGCGATTACTTATTTGCAATTGCGAAGCGAGGGCAGGCGCGTTCGTACGTGCGATTGCAATTCTCAGCGTTGCGCACGTTTTATCAGTTTCTTGGGGCTCGAAAGGGACTGCGCAGCAATCCCGTGCGCGAAGTACAATTGCCAAAAATCGAGAAGAAACTGCCGCTCGTCCTCACGCGCCAACAAGTCGAAGAACTCCTTGCTGCCCCAACGCGCGAGAAGAAGAGCAGATCTGCGCCGGCTTGGATGCCTCTGCGCGATGTCGCCATTATGGAATTGTTCTACAGCAGTGGCTTGCGGCTGAGCGAACTGGCTGCGCTCGATGTGGCTAACGTCGATCCTTACACAGAGTCCGTCCGCGTATTCGGCAAAGGCCGCAAAGAGCGAGTCTGCCCGGTGGGTTTGCCTGCTCTGGAGGCGATCTCGCGCTATCGTGCCGCGGCGAACGTGCATTCGGGACCGTTATTCATTAACAAGGCGCGAAGGCGAATATCGCCGCGTTCGATCTGGCTCGTCTTAAAACGTTATGTTCGTCACACATCAATTCCAATTTCAATCAGCCCGCATAAGTTGCGACACAGTTTCGCGACGCACATGCTCGATCGTGGCGCCGATCTACGCAGCGTTCAGGCGTTGCTCGGGCATGCAAGCCTTTCGACGACCCAAATCTACACCCACGTGACAACCGAGCGGTTAAAGAAAGCCTATGCGGATGCCCACCCGCGAGCGTGATTGTATTGGGGCTTGTGTCAAGCGCCGGGCAATCCGGCGGTTCGTTCGTTCCTACCTCTGCCTCAAGCTAGCTAGCTCGCCGCGGGCGCCGCTGCACTATTCTGCGGCTCCGCGACGTGAAAGCTAAGCTTCCCGTCAGTCACCATGACCTCGACGTGGTCGCCCGGCTTGACGTTGCCGCGGAGCAATTCCTCGGCCAGCGGGTCTTCGAGATAACGTTCCACAGCACGACGCATTGGCCGTGCTCCATATTGAGGATCGTATCCTTTCTCGATGAGGAATTCCTTCGC
>JAALOD010000131.1 GCA_013372845.1 Candidatus Udaeobacter sp. | reverse complement strand
GCCTACTGAATTGGACAGCTTTCAGCCGTTGGCTGAGTCGTCATTAATTGGGGTTTGAATTGAGCAGCGGAGTCTAAAAGGGCGAGCTGCTACAAATCAACCCTGATGAAGAAGAAGAGTCCAGTTTACACGGCGTTGGATCTGCACAGCCGCCACAGCGTGCTGGGCAGCATGGAACATGGAGGCAAAACGGGGGCGCGGATACGTTTTGCCACCGAAGCGGAGACACTTCGCGCCCAGGTCGCTCGACTGCGGCAAGCCAGGCGCCCGCTGTTTTTGACCATGGAAGCGGGAGCGCTCACTCGTTGGGCCAGCGGGATTGTGCGGCCGCTGGTGGAGCGGCTGATCATCTGCGAGCCGCGCCACAATCGGCTAATCAATTCCAATCCGACTAAGAGCGATGAGGCGGACGTGGAGGGGATGTGTTTGCTTCTGCGCTTGGGTAAGCTCAAAGAAGTGTGGATGGGACAAGATCGCACCCGGGAGATTTACCGTGCCCTAGTGTATGAGCTCCTCAACTGGCGTGACGCGCAACGGGAACTCAAAGGGCTGATCAAAGCGCGCTATCGGCAATGGGGGGTGTTGCGCCTCCATGGGATCAAAGTGTTTTCGGTTAAAGGACGCAAAGATTACCTCGATCAATTACCGGCTGAAGAAGAGCGCCGGATGATGCGGCGACTTTACAGCCAGTTGGATCACGCCATCGCGCAGTGGAAAGAAACATTGCAGGAGGTTGAGCGCTTGGGTGGCGAGTTTTGGGAAGTGCGTCAATTTCAACGCATCCCCGGAGTAGGCCCAATGGCGGCGCATGTCTTTAGCGCGATCATTGAAGAGCCCTCTCGCTTCGGCAGCAAGTTCAAGCTCTGGAAATACAGCCAGCTGGCAATCACTGATCGGACCAGCGACCACAAACCGCTGGGCTATCAGCGGCTGGACCGGCGGGGAAATGCGGAACTGAAAAATCTCTCCTATCACGCCTGGAGAACAGCTTGCAAATCGACCACCGGTCCCAATCCGATCAAAGCATTCTACCAGCAAAGCCGCTTACGCACCGGAAGCGTACGCCACGCCCGGCTAAACACCCAGCGCAAGATCCTGGAAGCGATGTGGCTGATCTGGCTGCGACGCCGGCCCTTTGACCCCAACAAGTTTGCCCAAACACAACCTACTCCTCTCAAGGAGCAAGCTGCAGTGGAAAGCAAAGGCAGCAAAACCAAAGTGACAGCGAAGCATTAAAACACTAAGCCGCTTGGGCACAAAGAAAGAGCTTACCCGGATGACTCCCGACCAATCGCTTGACCGCGACAACAACAGGCGCAGGCCCGTTTGGCGTGAATGCAGCGCCGGGTGAAAATTACAACTGCGCGCTTCCCCATGGTGATCATGCACCGCGCTCGTCGCGAGTCCCAAGAACCTGCATGAAAGAACGCATCCCATCACCTCGCTCAAACGGCCCGGCAACACTGCTTTGCCTAACCACTCCCGCCCAGAGCCAAAACCACCGAGCTGATCCTTGAGAGACGTGCCACGTTCAAACCCCAGTCGGCAAAAATGTAGCCGTCTGAGGGTCAGGCCAACCTACACACTTTTTCCTTGATTAAGAACCTTCATCGATTGGTTAGGTGCAAGTGCCGCGACCATGGATGATGTTTATGCAGCAGCCGGATCGGTCGTTTGATCGTGTTGATCCTTTGCACCCCAGATCAATAGCCAAAGGATAATCGGCAGCTCGCAAAGCGTGAGCTTCGTCGCGAACGTATCAACGACAGGTCCGTAACCTGGTAAAAGTAAGAAGGTCACACTGCTAGCCAGATAGCCCAAGGCTGCAAGAAAAAGCAAGTAGCCCAACAACCGTGGGATAAAACGTGATCGGATGACAAGAATTCCGAACGGAAACAGCCACAGGCCCCAGAAGATTTCCGCAACCAGGATTGTCCGGCTGTGCAAACGCATGAAAAGGTAGGCCAAGGCGTCCAGCTGGTTCTTGTCAAACACTGACAGGAAATCGGCACCGCTGACGAGGATTAAGGCCGCGACTTCGTTCACCACACTCAAAAGCGAGACAGGTATGGAGACCAGGATCAAGATCATCATCGCCAAGGCATGTGTCTCGTTCACCGCCTTGAATAAGCGATAAAGAGCCACGACCACGAGAATGAACATGACCGAGCCGAAGAGCTCGCTGGCGATGCCAAGCCGCAGAAGCGACTCGGAAGCCCGGATGTGATTGGCCGTCGCCGTTGCGTCGTTAAGCACGATGAGCTTGTTAGGGACATAGATGAGTCCAATTGGAGCCGGGATGCTGGCCAATAAGTACAGCAATCCCGCCAGCCTCGCCTGTCGCTTAGTTCGGTCCATGTTGTCTTGAGGTCGTGGCAAAGAGCGGCCAAACCATCTAACGAGAATTAGACTGCATCTTGCAATCTATTTCCTCCCCTTCCGAGGGAGAAGCGATCAAAAGGCTGCATGGCGAGAATTGTGCCGAATCATTCGGCGTTTTGGAAGCGGAATGATTCGTTTGTGGCTCATCTGCGCGATGTTTATCGCGAGGAAATGCAACAAACTGCGAGGGGCCAAAAATTAAACGGGGACCTTAACCTTGCGCGGTGTTATGAATCAGCACGGTGTCCAATACCCGCCTCTCCGCACCGCTGAGTGCTCGCAGTTTGTTGCCAAAGAATTTCAAGCTGAAATCCTCCATTTTGTCACGCAAAAAATGCACGCTTCCGAAATACCCCAAATGTCTAACTATCTAACTAATTGATGAAGCTGCCGGCCCCTGATCGACTACTCTCCGACTACGGTGACCGCGCTAAAAGCGCGACGGCTTGCGCCGCGAAATCGTAGCACGGGAGCCGTTCGCAGACGTGCCGGTCGAACCTGTCTGCGACGGCGTCCGAGTTGAACGTCTACTCTTTGGGAATTCAGCCGGAACCGTCTCGCCCCGTAGGAACCGCTGCAGAAGTTGTCGAGCGCGTCGTTCGTTTCGTCGCTCGTTCCACCACCGATTGGTGCCAGAAGGATGCGGAAAGATCAAAAACCGGCGTCCATAAATGCTTATCTCCGCAAGAAAAGGCAAGTCACGGAAGCCGAAGCAACGGGCGACGTTCCTACCGAGCAGGACGATGCGCTCGACGCGCCAGTCCAATAGGACGTCGGCGGCGTTGACCTGCCTTTTGCGTGGTCGAACGCGTCGCCTTTGCCGCGCTTTCCGTTGTAGTGCGTGTTCAGGTGCCTCCGGCGACACGCGATCAGCTCGTCATGATTCAATCCGGCAAGCCTCGCGATCTTCTGCCCATTCGGGCCGGCGAGTGGTTTGCGTGGGTCGCCGCGTCGCGACGGCGCTTGGCCGGCCAGCCCTATCTTGTGCGTCTCGATCTTCTTCTGTTTCATGATGCGGGTCAGGTCACAATAGACCGCTGCCGGACTTCTACGAGGCAATCTGTTGTGCTGCGTCCGGAGAAGCGCGTCCAGCATTTCACCCCTTCGCCCGGCACCCGTGCTAGGGACTTTCGTGTCTCCTGACGCGCGACAAAAGCCTTCAAGCTGGAAACGCCGCTCGGGAGGGAAACACGTCCTTCCAACCTTGTTCTACGGAAACGGCGGAACGAGGTTTCGAAAACAGCTTGAACGGGCGATTTATCGTTAATTTTGTGATTGAATGCCGAGTGGCGAGTCGGGTACCCTGAATTCCAGTGGAGGCGCGTCAGCCTTTTAGTTTCACTGGCGCGTCTTCACCATCTGGCTAGGTGTTGGATCACGCAGCAAGCAAAGGTAACCTCGGAGGGCCATCACGCGCCGCGGCCCGTTCCTCGTTTGCTAATGCGCACCGTTCGCAATTCTGCACACAAAAATTTGCGGCTGAACCTTGACGCGGTTCGCATATTCCCGCGCCAATTCCTGCCCGACAGCCGTGGCGCGGGCTTGCTCACATAAGGCCACGATCGCCCCGCCAAATCCGCCCCCAGTTAGCCGCGCACCACAAACGCCTGGTAGAGTCCGGGCGATGTCGACGAGCACATCAAGTTCAGGGGTGCTGTTCTCGAAGTTTGTTCGTGAACTTTCGTGCGATTCATTCATTAGCGCGCCAAAACCGAGACCGTCACCGGCGGAGAGAAGGTCAAGCGCCCGCCGGACCCGCTCGTTTTCGCCAACGATGTGGGTGGCACGACGCAACAATACAGGCAGCAGATTGGATTTTTCGAGGGTGGCGCGAGACGCATCTCGCAGAGTCGGGATGCCAAGGGCATTGGCGGCCAACTGCGTTTCTTTGCGCCGCTGATTATAGAGCCCGCTGGCGAGTTGCCGGTTGCTACCTGATTCAGCAATGAGCAGCGCAAACCCGCGTAGAAATGGGATCGTTCGGACTTCCTCGTTTCCGGCATCGAAGAAGACAGCGTGTTCTTCACGGCCAAAAATCGAACAAACTTGATCCAGTAAACCGGACTGAACACCAACAAACTGATGGTCGGCCCGTTGACATAGCTTGGCAATTTGCAGCCGTGGCAGTTCCACCCGGGACAGTTTTAGAAGAAAGAGCGCCGTCGCTACCTCAAGGGCGGCGGAACTGGCAAGCCCGCATTCCGCGGGAAGATTTCCATTAACTCGCGCGGAAAAATTCGGGATTGAAAGACCCAAAGAGTCGAGCTCACTCACCACACCAAGCACATAGTTAGCCCAAGGATGTTCCGTTTGCGGATATAGCTCGGCGCGGCGGATCTCCATGCTTCCCATCCTGGCGGAAGTGATTCGAATCAGCCCATCTTCTCGACGTCGACCAGTCACGGTCAGGCCGCGGTCGATGGCGGCTCCGAGAACAATACCCCCATTGTAGTCGGTGTGATTGCCCAGAAGTTCGACCCGGCCGGGGGCGTAAGCTTCTGCACGCACGATCACGAGATTATTCCACAATCACGCCCGATGGAATTGAATGTCGTAAACAGGTCCACCATCTCTGCGCATTAGACGCGTATGAAGGCACTCGCCATTGCGCTTGTTTCATATCATTTTTCAATTGCTGTGTGTAGACCAAAAGAGTCACAATCAATCAAAGTGCGGTACTGGAGATAATCACCGACAGAGTCAGCGCATCCGGTTGGAGCTGGGGCTGCGTCTCAGGCGTAGATTCCAACGGCAGAACCATCTTCATTGCCGACGCACACCGCGACGACGGAAAGCGGTTCGTTGTGCGTTCGGATGAAAAGCTGACAGCGTTTCTGGAACTCGAATCGGCGATTCGCGCTGTCAGTCCATAAATTCTCAGACTGGGTGTCGCTGCTGGAAATGAATCTCGTAATCTCCGAGGGGCGATGCCGAAGGATCAAAGCGGAGTGAAGCTCGTACAGCTGGTGTGCGAGCATCGAGTGAGAATCCAGTGCCTCGCAGAATCTGGAATTAGATGGAAGAAATCATGCTATTGATTTGGGTTGGTGATCCCGCTCGGTCTCAAAATCATCTACACTCTTTTTGTTTGTGCGCTGGCGCCGATCTATTGGCGAAAGTACGGCCCGGCTAATTTTCTTTGGTTCTCGGATATCGCTTTGCTCGTATTGGTGCCAGCGCTCTGGCTGGAGAGCGCATTGCTCGTCAGCATGATGGCCGTTTCGGTCGTTCTCCTTGAGGCGGTCTGGAATGCTGATTTCTTTTTCCGGCTGGCGACCGGTCGGTTCTTGATCGGTCTGAGCGCGTATATGTTCGATCCCGGAATTGGGTTGTTCATTCGAGGCCTGTCCTGTTTTCACATCGTCCTGCCGTTGCTCCTAATCTGGGGCGTGCATCGCCTCGGCTACGACCGGCGCGCCTTTTTCTGGCAAACAATTCTCGCGCTCGTGGTGTTGCCGTTTTCTTATCTGGTAAGTAATCCGCAGGAGAATGTGAATTGGGTTTATGGTTTCGGCCAGAAACCGCAAAGCATCCTGCCCGGACCGCTTTTTATGATTTTCTTTATGTTGCTGCTCCCGATCGCGATTTATCTGCCAAGTCACCTTCTTCTCGGGCACGTCTTTCGACCGCCTGGCTTTTAGCTGGCGAATGAACAAGGTCAGCGCCTGCGAAACTTTTCGCCTGCAAATGTTTCACGTAATCGGAGCCCGACATCATCTCGGCTGTCGGAGGCCGCAAGATGAAACGGGGCATCGACGGTAATAGACTAACCCAAAAGAATGCTTACGCGGGCGGCGACGGAAAGCGTTTCGTGGTGCAGGCGGATGAGTTGCTGACTGCGTTTCTCGAACTGGAATCGGCGATTAGAGCCGGTCAGCGTTGCTGCATCGATTGGTCAGGTTTGTTTTGGCGTCGATAGGCTGCGCGGATTAGGAGAAAGCAAAGTAAAAGCCAAAACGTAAGTCCGAGACATATCGCAGACCCCTCGACAAGCGCGTAGATCAGTTCCTGAGTGGAGCGCGTGACGTGCGTAATCAGTAGTATGAGAGGCGCAGCTATCAAGAGAAAGACCAAAGCGCCGAATCTTAACTCTCTCACATCTTTCTTCGCGGCGACTCGGACGAAGTTCCGGATGATGAGCGCCACTACAAAAGCAAGACCGGTCTCAAACGGATCAAACTGCCAATCATTCATCTTCAGCGCATAAAACTCAGTGATCGCGAAGATCGCTATGAGGGTGCCAAGTAGTGCCAACATTTTCGTCGGTATGTGCGTGTGCGCCCGAGCGAAAGGTTAAGCTTGATCCGGAAGCATGGATGGTGACCAGTGATCGAACAAAACGATAGGATTGAAACCGGACTCGGCGAGCAGACGCGAAAAGCTGGTCGTGTGACTCGCACCAAACACAAAAAGGCACGGGGTTGTCAGTTTGGTGACAACTCAGCCGCAACCAGGCAAGCGTCATCCGTCAAGACCGTGGAATCGCCAAACTTGTAAACGTCACTGATGATGGCATCGAGCAGAGACTCCGTGGGCTGCTCAAGATTGGATCGAACGCTTTCCCGTAAACCTTTAATACCAAACTGGCTGCCGTTGCTCGCCCCTACCTCGATGATGCCGTCCGTGTAGAAGAGAAGGAAATCTCCGGGCGCAAGTTTCATTTCGGTAGTCTTAAACTGCGCGTTCGGAATGATCCCTATCGCAGGTCCGGCGGAATCCGCGCCCATGATGATGGTCTGCACTTCGCCGGAACTTCGGCGCACCTGCAATGGCGGTGGGTGACCCGCGCGCGCGAAACGGGCGATGCCTGTTTTGATGTTGATGACGCAGTCCAGCACCGTCACAAAAACAAGCGTGCCGGTCTGTTTCAAAATTCCCGTGAACTCGCTGTTCAATTGCGTGAGAAGGCGACCGGGCTCGGGTGCTTCGACAGAATGAGTTTCGATCATTGCGCGCATCATCGCGGTGATCAGCGCTGCGCGGACGCCATGGCCCATTACATCGCAAATACAAATGGCGGCCGTATCTTCGTTAAGCCGTGCGATATGAAAGAAATCGCCGCCCATTAGGGTCGCCGGCAAATAACGGTGACAAAAGCGGAGCCTCGTGTCCCCCGCGGCGGCGTCTGCCGGAAAAGTCGGATACGTGCTCGGCATGAGCGCCTGCTGCAATTCCGTCGCCATTCGCAGATCTGTTTCCATCTGCTCATTTTTCTGGCGAATCTCGCGGTCGCGCTCTTCGATCTCCTGCGCGCGTTGTTCCGCCGCGACCTTGGCGACGCGTAGTTGCTCCACCGCGCGCGCTCGTTCAATCACGATACCTGCCAAATGCGTCGCCATGCGGATGAGCTCCCGATCATGCGCACTGGGTTTGTGCGGGCGACGATAGTACATGGCGACCGTACCCAGTAGTATCCCATCGCTGGAGAAGACCGGTGTCGAACAGCAGGAACCAAGTCCGAACGTTGCAGCCACATCGACGTAATCGGCCCAGTGAGGATCGCTGGCGATATCTGTCGCAAACACTGGTTCGCGCTTGTAAGCGGCGCTTCCACACGAGCCGGCCCGCGGGCCAATGCGCAGACCGTCGACGATGCGATTGTATCCCTCCGGCAGGCCCGGTGCTGCTCCCTCGCGCAGACATTGCGCGTCCTCGTCAAAGATCTGCACCGAGCATATCATTCCGTCGCACGTTTGCGCCTCGACGCCGCGCACCAGTACATCCAGCACCGTTGCAAGCGGCGCGCCGGACGCGATTTCCTGCAACACTCTTTTTTCGTTCGCCAGCGCGTCCTGCGCACGCTTGCGTTGCGTGATGTCGCGGAAGCTCCATACACGGCCAACATTTCGCTGCTTGATCAGTTGAATTGCCGAATTCTGCTCGAAAACGCGTCCGTCCTTCAACTGCAAGACATCGAAAGTCTCAGGTGCGGCCGAGGCGATAATTTCTTGGACCCGCGCCAGATACCCAGCCGCCTCTTTCAATTGCGGGCTAACGTAATTCCACAGCTCACTAGCATGAGCCGATATCATCATGTGAGGCGGAATTCCCCAAAACTTGACGTACTTCTCGTTGAATTCCCTGACGTAATTTGCCTCGTCAATGACGAGGATGGCGTCCGTGGTGGACTCGAGCGCGGCATGCATCATCGCAAGGGCCGTCGCCGGTTCATCGGCGCCCGGTTCGCCGCTTACGCCTCTGTGCGTTTCTTCACGCTTTTGGGCGCTCGGGCCCTCTGCGTGCGGGCCTTTCCCGGCCGACACAACGTTTGCGGAAAGGTTGTGATCTTTCATCGCCTCACGTAACGCGACGCTAGCACGCTCAGCACTAAGCGTCGCAATACGCTTAAATCGTACAACCGAACTGGGGAAGGTGGAAGTAAAAACCGAGAGGCCCAGCCAACCTCGATTCCTTTTCACCGCTTAGGTTAGTTGAGCTACTTTTGCTCGAGTTCTTGCCTGTTATTTACGGCTTAAGGCTCTGATTCAAAGCGTCACGCACGGCTGCGATGAATTTTTCGTCGTCGAACGGTTTCATGAAAAATGCAACCGGGCCAATACGGCACAATAATGACGGTCCAGCTACTCTCGGCTCGGCACC
>JAALOD010000130.1 GCA_013372845.1 Candidatus Udaeobacter sp. | reverse complement strand
AGAAAAGCGGGTGCACGAACTGGAGATGAAAATCGCCGCATTGGAAGGACAACAGAAAGAACTGGCCGCTGCGCTGGAAGATCCTGCGGCTTACACACCGGGCGGCCATGCCACTGCGATCAATCGCGATCTCTCCGCTTTGTCCCAGGATCTTGCCCGCCTGACGGCGGAATGGGAAAGCGCCACTGCCACGGTGAGCGCTCCCTGACGGATCGGTAACTTCTTCACCGCGGAATTCGTTATCCAAAAAAAAGCTTGATTTCTTTCCATTATCCACAACCATATGGTTGTGGATAATCTGAGCTCCACATTTGCAGCTTTGTCTGATCCGACCCGCAGGTCGATTGTCGATCGACTTACCCGCGGGCCCGCGACTGTTAACGAGCTTGCCGCGCCCTTCTCTATTTCTCAGCAAGCCATCTCCAAGCACCTCGCCTATTTGGCAAACGCACACCTGATCGAAAGGCAACGCGACGGCCGGCAAAATTTTTGCGCCCTGAATCCAGGCGCAATCCGCGAGGTCGCCGAATGGGCCGATGGCTACCGCCGATTCTGGGAGAAAAGCTTTCAACGCCTCGACGTTTTGCTCGAGGAAATGAAAACCAGGAAGCAACGTAAACGTACAAAGAAAGAACGCCACCGATGAACTACAAAGCATCATTCAAAATAGAACCCGCCGGAGAGCGAGAGATCGTCATGACCCGCATCTTCAATGCGACATCTGATCTCGTCTTCGACGCCTTAACCAAACCCGAACTGGTCAAGCGTTGGCTGCTCGGACCGCCCGGCTGGTCGATGCCAGTCTGCGAGATCGACCTGCAAGTGGGAGGAAAATATCGTTATGTCTGGCGAAACGAGGACGGGCGCGAAATGGGTATGGAAGGAACGTATCGCGAGATTGTCCGGCCCGATCGGATCGTTAACACCGAAAGATTTGATGAAGCCTGGTATCCCGGGGAAGCCTTGATCACGACGACCTTGATTGAAAAAGACGGAAGCACGACTCTGCAGACCACAATGTTGATGGAATCACGCGAAGCACGCGATGAAGTGCTCGAGTCCGGCATGGAGAGTGGCGTGATTGTGAGCTACGACAGACTCGAAGAAATATTGTCGTCTCAGGGCGCTGGCAAAAGGAACGAGTGATGGACGAAAGGCATCCTCCGCGTCGTATTCTTCGGAGTGTCGGCGCTGTGCTCGCGGGATTTTTCGCGACCTTCATTCTCTCCATCGCGACTGATGTCGTCTTGCACGCCATTGGCGTTTTTCCGCCGTGGGGTCAGCCGATGTCCAATGCGCTCTTCGCTTTGGCGACGGCCTATCGCACGATCTACACCGTCGCGGGTGGCTACATCACGGCGCGCCTCGCGCCCGACCGCCCGATGGCACACGTCTGGGCGCTCGCTATTATCGGCTTGGTTGCGGCCCTTGCGGGCACGTTGGCAACGTGGAGCGCAGGCCCCGAATTCGGGCCGAAGTGGTATCCCCTCGCGCTCGTCGCGCTCGCGTTACCTTCTGTCTGGGCGGGCGGCAAACTTGCGCGGCGCGCGACAGCCGAGAACTAGTTTCTATCGCAAGCGAGTGAGGGCAAAAGAACCGTTAAAGCGCTACGTCATTCCGCGGTCGGCGACTTTCAACCGAGCCATCGTATTCTCTTCAGTTCGCCCTCCACGACTTTGAATTCCCGGTCGCCGGTCACTAGTTCGGCGTTCTTTATTTTCGCCAAGGCCGCAGCGAAGCAGTCGGCGTATGACATTTTCCTGGTTGCTTTGAAGACCGCTGCTTGTCGAACAAGTTCCAGATCACGCGCATCGACCGGAACGATCTCAATCTGCATACCGGCGATTTCGTGAGATTTCGAGTCCGCTATTTCCTGCGATGCGCCGCGCAGGATCGAATAGTAAATTTCGCCCCAATTTACCACGCTCATCAGCAGTGTTGGATTTCCGCTTTCTGCCTTGAGCAGAATTTTCTCAACCTCCTCGGCACCGGGTTCGTCGTAAAAAAGAACCATCAACGCGTGCGCGTCCAAAACCATTGTCGCCATGATTAGAGTTCTCGTTCGCGCTTCCGCTCGGCCATAAATACCTGCATCGCCTTTGTCCCTTTCAGCGATCCACGAAGCCGGCGGTAATGTTGTGCTGTCAGCGGCTTGAGGACGATATGGTCGTTCTGCTTGTAAACCACAGCGCGCGTTCCCTCGTTGATTTCGAAATCTTTTCGCAACCACCGGGGAATCACCACCTGACCTTTTACGGTGAATGACACGGTGTCGGTTTTCGATGTTGGATTCATAATTGTTAAGTTATACTTACTCGAAAAAGTAAGTAAAAGGATATTTTTGTAGGAATTGAGTTGTATGGTAAATCTCTTCGGGGTCCCGTTGACTGGCCTTAGCAGCTGGTCTCCCTTCGGCAAGCACGAAGGAGGAATTATTCGCCTTCACAGCGGATAAGCCTTCGTTTGACTTCCGGCGCGACGAGGGGTTGCGCCGGGCATCGAACGAGGTGAATTAGGCTCTGAAGAGGAGACTGACGATGCCACTACCGAATGACGAAAAGTTGATCGCACTGAGCGAAGAGGTTTTGAAGCAGTTGCAAGCCATGTTTGGGCCGCATCCCGGATTCAGGCCAGTCCATGCCAAGGGCATTTTATTGACGGGGACGTTTACACCGTCTAGTGCGGCAGCGTCGCTGACGCGGGCGCAACATGCTGTGCAGGCTTCGACTCCAGTGACGGTGAGGTTTTCGGATTCGACGGGAGTTCCGCTGATTCCCGACAACGATCCGCATGCGGATCCGCGGGGCATGGCGATCCGGTTCAATCTTGCAGAGCATGTGCACACGGACATTGTGGCGCACTCGGCCAATGGATTTCCGGCAACTACGGGGCAGGAGTTTCTGGAGTTTTTGCGGGGCGTGGCGCAGAGCGATCCAGCGAAGGTACAGGCGTTTGTGGGGAGTCATCCCAAGGCGCTGGCATTTGTGCAGGCGATTACACCGCTTCCGGCGAGCTTTGCGAAGGAGAAGTACTTTGGGCTTACTGCGATGAAGTTCACCAATAAGGATGGCGTGAGCCGGTATGGGCGGTACACGATTGTTCCAGAGGCGGGGGAAGAGCATCTGGATGCTGCGACGGCTGCGGCGAAGGGACCGGACTATCTGTTCAACGAGCTGAATGAGCGGCTGGCGAAGGGCCCGATCAAGTTCAAGATCACGGTTCAGGTTGCTGAGGACGGCGATGTCGTGAATGACGCGACAGTGCATTGGCCAGCCGAGCGGAAGGTGGTGGAGTTGGGAACCATTGCGCTGACGAGTACAGTCGCCAACCATGCTCACGAACAGAAGCGGATTATCTTCGATCCGATTCCTCGCCTGGATGGGATTGAGCCTTCGGACGACCCGCTGCTTGAGTTGAGGGCCGCGGTTTATCTGATTAGCGGAAGGCGGAGGCGCGCTGCTCCGGAGCAGTGAGTTTAAGCAGAAAGGAATGAGGCCGCGGTCAGCGACCGCGGCTACATTGGTCGATGAAAGGTACTACGGTCATCGGACGCCATAATCTGTTGAAGCTCGCGGTTGTTCCTTTGGCTCTTTCTCCTTCTGCTTTGCGCTCCACGTAACCAGGCCCGCACCTAACACGATCAGACAAATCCCCGCCCAGCGAACACTCGATATCTCTTCTTTGAGAAAAATCCTCGCTGCCAGGCTCGTGATAATGAAACCAAGAGCCGTCAACGGCCAGACGATGCTGACATCTTTTTGCGACAGCAGGTAAAGCAGGAAACCAAAGAAAATGGCTTCGAAGAAGACGCCGATTAGAATGTTTTTGTTTGTCGCGCCACGTTTGATTAACAACATAATTTCCGTGGCATTGATTGTTTTTGGTTCCCCAATCTGATTGAGGCCGCCGCTGAGAAAGACCACACCGATGGCTTCGAAAACCAGCGCGATCAACAGAATCAAAATAAATTTCGTCACAATTCTGATACCGGGTCAGCTCACGTTGCTGAGTCGTTCGGCGCCGATTTTGAATTTGAGGATCAGGGCGTCGAACGTCTGTTAAACTCATCGAGCGACGGGAGCGAGTAAAGCCCGGATCGCTAGAAAAAGGTCATGACGATCTTGGAAACGACGTGGGAACGCGCAGCCCGACACGGCTGCCCCTACAGCGGTAATTCGTGTTCATTCGTGTCAATTCGTGGTTAAACTACGCTAGACTAATTTATATGGAGTTGGTAGGTGGATGCGTTTGCGGCGGGACACGATACGTGTTGAAGAGCCGGCCTCTTGCTCTGATCGATTGTCATTGCATCGATTGCCGCCGAAGCGCCGGCGCGCCCTATATCACGTGGGGGTCCGTGCCCCGCGACGATCTTGTGATTACAAAAGGTGAACCGCGCAAAATCGCGTATGCAAATCGGATTCGTTCTTTTGCTGCGTGTTGCGGCACGCACTTGTTTTTCGAGGACACCAAGGATTCAGAAATGATCGATGTAACGATCGCATCGCTTGACGATCCAGCGCCGTTTGCGCCACAGAAAGTGATCTTCCTCGAAGATAAATTGCCGTGGGTTGCGCTCGACGAGTCGCTGCCGTCATTCCCGAAGACCCCGCAAACTTAGTTGGTAAAGGTCGTTTCGGCTAAGGGGCCGAAACCTTCATAGGCGTAATCCTTAGCAAGGATTCCATCTCTTGTAAGTTTACAGGCAAGATCGCCGCCGCAAATTATCAACAGGAATGAATTCAGGAAGTTTTTTTGCCGAGTTGAAGCGTCGCAACGTTTACAAGGTCGCGGTTGCTTACATCGTCGCTGGGTGGGCGCTCGCTCAGGGGATCGCACAGGTCTTCCCGGTCTTCGACGTTCCGAACTGGATCGTGCGACTGATCGTCGCCTTCATTGTCGTCGGTTTTCCGATCGCGCTCGTTTTCGCATGGGCATTTGAGATCACTGCCGAAGGAGTCAAAAGCACGGCAGAAGCCGACGCGATGCCGCCGTCGGCGCGACCAAGTAATCGCGCCTGGATTTACATCGTTGTTATCGGTGCCGCGATCTCGCTGGCGCTGTTCTTCCTGGGTCGCTACACGGCCCCAAACAGAACAACATTGTCGGGCGACAAGAAATCGATCGCCGTTCTGCCGTTCGCTAGCTTGAGCGAAAACAAGAACGACGCCTACTTCGCCGATGGAGTCCAGGATCAGATCCTCACCAATTTAGCGAAGGTTTCCGATTTGAAAGTCATCAGCCACACCAGCGTGCGCCAATACAAGACGGGCGCCGAACGCAACATGCGCGAAATTGGCCGGCAGCTCGGCGTCGCTTACATCATGGAAGGTTCCGTCCAACGCGCCCGGGATCGTCTGCGCATTAACGCCACGTTAATCGATGCCCGCACCGACACTCACATATGGGCGGAAACTTACGATCGAACCGCGGCCGATTTGTTCGCAATCCAGAGTGAGTTGGCGCAATCGATAGTGACTCAGCTCAAGGCGAAACTTTCGCCCGAACAAAAGGCGGAAATCGAGGAGCGCCCGACTCAGGACCTGGTCGCGTTCGAGCTTTACCTGCAGGCCAAGGCAATCATCGACAGTTATATCAATGCGACCGACGTGCGAGCAGCGTTACTCCAAGCCCTGAAATCGCTTGAGGAAGCGATCCAGCGCGACCCGAACTTCGTCTCTGCGTATTGTTATGCCGCGCGCGCGAACGATCTGCTCTTCTTTTTCGACCTCGATCCAACCCCGGAGCGTATTTCCCTCGCCGACGCCGCTGTAAAGGAGGCACTGCGGCTTCGGCCCGATTCAGCTGAGGCGCATTTTGCCCTGGCAGATTATCTCTTCAGGTGCAAGCGAGACTACGTCCGCGCTCTGGAAGAACTCGCAATCGCGCGCCCGGGTCTGCCGAACAGCACGCCGTTTTTTATTCTCTCCGGCTACATCAATCGCCGCCGCAACCATTTTCACGAAGCCGAGCGCGACTTCTCCACCGCCTTCGCGCTCGATCCGCGAAATCCGAATGCTTACAATCTTCTGGCCGACACCTTTGTGCTCCAACGCCGTTTTGCTGAAGCGGTCCACGTTTCTGACAACGTGCTTGCCGCCGGCGAACAGACGCCAATCGTCCGGTTCCGGCGCGCCTCATCCATCTTGTGGTGGACCGGCGACACTGGACCGCTCCGCGAGATTCTGACGAAATATCCAGACATGGAGTTTGCCGGCGGCCAAACGCCGGCCCGCGTCTGGATGGCAATGCTCGACGGCAACTACGCCGAAGCGGAACGGCTTCTGGCCGCTTCGCCTCGTCAAGACTTTCAAGACATCGACTTTAGCTTTTATTTTCCGAAGAGTTGGTACCAAGCGATGGTCGCACGCGCGAAAGGCGATTCAGCGAGCGCAACGGCTGCGTTTCGCGAGTGTCGAGAAATTCTGGCGCAGCGATTGATCGTCAAACCGGAACACGCGCGGACCATTGCTGTCCTCGCTCAAGTGGATGCGGGATTGGGTCAGAAGGATTTGGCCATCCGCGAAGCGCAACACGCGATCGATCTGATGCCGATCTCGAAAGATATTTACGATGGCGCGTTGGTTCTGGAAGGTCTTGCCCAGGTTTACGCGTGGAGCGGCGACCGCGATCGCGCGATTGAGTTGGTACAGAAACTCCTGAC
Organism: Candidatus Udaeobacter sp.; assembly: GCA_013372845.1. GTDB lineage: Bacteria > Verrucomicrobiota > Verrucomicrobiia > Chthoniobacterales > UBA10450 > Udaeobacter. The sequence goes on along the minus strand of JAALOD010000130.1, from coordinate 2,321 downwards.
GATGCCTGGCTATACCAACTACGGCCGGTTGAAATTGCATCCGCTGTGGAGACCACTGCGAGGCGACCCACGATTTGAAAAAATCGTGAATTCTTTAGCACCGAAATAAAGTCTGCTGGCGTCTTCAATGCACTTTGATCTTCAACCAAATTTAAAAGGCGAACTCATCGAGCTTCGCCCGCTGACGCCTGAAGATTGGGACGATCTGTTTTCTGTTGCGTCCGATCCGCTAATCTGGGAACAGCATCCGGAGAGCGATCGTTACAAGGAAGAAGTGTTCAGGGCCTTCTTCAGAGGCGCTCTCGAATCAGGCGGAGCGCTTGTTGCGATAGATGCGAAGACGCAACAAATCATCGGATCGACGCGCTTTCACGGTTATGATCCAGAGAAATCGGAGATTGAAATTGGGTGGACGTTTTTGGCGCGGAAATATTGGGGCGGACGGTACAACCGGGAAATGAAACAATTAATGCTGGCGCATGCGTTCAAGTTTGTTGAGAACGTCGTGTTCTTCGTCGGTGAAAATAATATTCGTTCCCAGAAAGCGACGGAAAAGATCGGAGCGGTTGAAAGCGGGACGGCGAAAAGGGTCTATGGGAACCGTCCGGCGTCACTCAACATCAGGTACGTGATTAAAAAGCCACTGCCAAAAGCTGAGAGTTGATTGTTGAGAGTGCGATCGGCTCGATTGAGCGAGGGTTCGGCAGGCTGCCGAACGGAACAGGCTGTGTTCCTGAGATTAGATAAAATCTTGCAGATTTGTGATTGACGAGTTGGGAAGATGTATTAGCTTATGAATTCCGCGAAAGCGGACCATCCCCTGCGTGGGGTGGTGTTCTTCTTCTGGCTTGAGACAAGCCAATCTTGGTCAGATTAATTGACGAGGGTCGGGTTTTGCCTTGTACCGGAGGAAGAAGGGTGATCTTTGACAGTTTGGTCGTGGATTCCGAATGAAGGAATCCGTCGATGAAGATAGATAGTCAGCAAACATTGAATTGTGCGTTATCTGTCGATCTTTTTTGAAATTAAGATTTAGATCGGACAAACCCTGTTTTGGATGAGGCGCAGCCGATACGGCTGCCGCCACAGAAAAAGCAGGCGATGAAAAAGTCAGATCGGTCCCACTCACGTGGGACTTCAAACTTCCCCGAAGAGATTCGGGGGTCGTTTTTTACGGAGAGTTTGATTCTGGCTCAGAACGAACGCTGGCGGCGTGGATAAGACATGCAAGTCGAGCGAGATTTTTTTCTGTAGCAATACAGGGAAAAGTCTAGCGGCGAACGTGCGTAACACGTGGGCAACCTGCCAGAAGTGGGGATAGCTCGCCGAAAGGCGAATTAATACCGCATGTGATCAGAGTGGACATCCATTCAAAATCAAAGTCGGGCAACCTGACGCTTCTTGAGGGCCCGCGGCCTATCAGCTAGTTGTGAGGTAACGGCCCACCAAGGCTTAGACGGGTAGCTGGTCTGAGAGGACGACCAGTCACACTGGGACTGAGACACGGCCCAGACACCTACGGGTGGCAGCAGTCGAGAATTTTTCTCAATGGGGGAAACCCTGAAGGAGCGACGCCGCGTGGAGGATGAAGGTCTTCGGGTTGTAAACTCCTGTCATTTGGGAACAATGCGCAAATATTAACTGTATTTGCGTTGATAGTACCAGAAGAGGAAGGGACGGCTAACTCTGTGCCAGCAGCCGCGGTAATACAGAGGTCTCAAGCGTTGTTCGGATTCATTGGGCGTAAAGGGTGCGTAGGCGGCGCGGTAAGTCGGGTGTGAAATCTCGGGGCTTAACTCCGAAACTGCATTCGATACTGCCGTGCTTGAGGACTGGAGAGGAGACTGGAATTTACGGTGTAGCGGTGAAATGCGTAGATATCGTAAGGAAGACCAGTGGCGAAGGCGGGTCTCTGGACAGTTCCTGACGCTGAGGCACGAAGGCCAGGGGAGCAAACGGGATTAGATACCCCGGTAGTCCTGGCAGTAAACGGTGCACGTTTGGTGTGGGAGGATTCGACCCCTTCTGCGCCGGAGCTAACGCGTTAAACGTGCCGCCTGGGGAGTACGGTCGCAAGATTAAAACTCAAAGAAATTGACGGGGGCCCGCACAAGCGGTGGAGTATGTGGCTCAATTCGATGCAACGCGAAGAACCTTACCTGGCCTTGACATGCATCTCTAAGTTGGTGAAAGCCAGCGAGTCCCGAAAGGGACAATTTGCACAGGTGCTGCATGGCTGTCGTCAGCTCGTGTCGTGAGATGTTGGGTTAAGTCCCGCAACGAGCGCAACCCCTGTGAACTGTTGCCACCGAGCCGTGAGG
>JAALOD010000013.1:38298-46150 GCA_013372845.1 Candidatus Udaeobacter sp. | reverse complement strand
GGTTAGATCTCATTGTGTGGCTTCGAGAGTCGCGCGTCATGGGAGCCGAGCGCCTATGTGAGTGGAAACTCCTTCTGCCATGGATGAGCGAAGTCGAAATCGAGCGCTTCGGTGACTTTGCTGCGAAGTGGCGCTGGCTCATGCCGGAGCGTGCTGCTGAATTTCTGGTCGCCGAGGATCTGCAGCAGCTGACGCAATACGACGCAATGAGAGTCTGCGCCCGAGCCGTCTGTGTGCGGAGTGTGGCGGAACAGAATAGCGAGTGCTGCGACATCGCCATGTCGAGCGCGTGCAACGGTGGCTGGATAATCGATTCGGCGCTGCTTCGCGCTGTAAACGAGATCGGGCCAGTTGGACGCGTCCTTCAGTGTGTCGGCGCGCAACGCGACTGTCGCGAGGAATAAAGTGAGACCAATGACAAGACGTGTCATGAGACCTAACTATGATTCGACGAAAGTTTGTTTCGCCTATTTCGGCTTTTTCTCAGGCGAGAGTCTGGATAAAAGAAAGCATCGGTTCTTTGTCATTCGTCATTCCCCCTCACGCCCGCACCGGTACGCTGGCGGTGCGCTCGAGTTTTCCCCAGCTGACCCAGGCGCCTTTGATCGCGCGCAGGATTGCCTTCCAGATGCAATAACTGAGCATTGGGCGGTAGATCAGGCGCATCGGTAGAATCCGCCAGGCGCGTAGGATTGGTTCGCGTTCCAAAATGCAGGCGAGCGTTGCCAAGAGCACGTCCATTGCAAGAAACGTGATCACGAATGGGAGCACCGCGTTCCACGCGCCAAACGGTAGCGATGCGAGCAGGAACAGATCTACCATCGGCGTAATGGCCACGAGGATGATTTGGAAAAACCAGATGCTCGGCAAACTAAACCAGCCCAGCGCGCGATAGTTCCAGTTGAACACCATGTCGCGATGTTTCCAGAGACATTGCAACGTGCCATAAGCCCAGCGGAACCGTTGCTTTGCAAGGGTGCGCACACTTTCGGGCGCTTCGGTCCACGCGATCGCATCGGGCACATAAACGATGCCTTGTCTGTGTCTTTGTAGCGACAGGGTGAGATCGGTGTCTTCGGCGAGCGTTTGCAAACTCAGACCGCCGGCTTCATCGATCGCATCTTTGCGGACGGCGCTAATCGCGCCGGGCACAACGGTGATGCATTTCCAGCGGTTGTAAGCACGCCGGTCCAGATTAAAACCGCAGGTGTATTCCAAGGCCTGACAACGCGCGATGAACGTGCGCAAGTTCCCGACTTTCGCGTGACCTGACACCGCACCGATGCGGGCATCAGCGAACGGCTCAAGCAACCGCGGGAGCGTATCGTGCTGACATTGCGTGTCGGCATCAATGAAAACAACGATGCCGTGACGCGCGGCGGCGAGGCCGCGTTGCAGAGCGCGCGCTTTTCCACGGTTTTCCTGTTGCAATAACCGAACACGCGGATCGCTGTTCGCAACGCGCTCAACTTCTGCAGCGGTTTGGTCGCGCGAACCGTCATCGACAACAACGACTTCGATTTCGCCTTTGTAGTCCGTCGCAAGAAGGGTGCGCAAAGTTTCCGCGATCACCTTCCCTTCATTGTAGGCTGCAATCACCACACTGATCGGTTCCACGAAATCCGTTCTTGGTCCGCGTTTAAAACGATAAGCAAGCCAGATGACAATCAGCGTGCGAACGACCACAAGCGCCGTCGCCACGATCATGAACGCCCAGAGGAATTCCTCGATGGTGTGGTAGACGCGAAATCCGGTGCGGCTCACCAGGCGCGTGAGCGATTGCCCATTGTTTTGCACCACTGGCATCACTGCATCGCGGGTCGTGCCCAGTAGCGTGCTCAAGGGCACCACGGTGTCGCCTCTCGTATGCAACCAATCCAAAATGCGCGGCAGCGCTGCGACTGTCTGCGAACGGTCTCCACCCGCGTCGTGCAGCAAAATGACGCTGCCATCACGCCGTTGTTGTTTCACGCGCTGCAGGATGATGTCCGCTCCGGGCTTGGCCCAATCCTGCGGGTCGATACTTTCCAGAACGACCAGATAATTGAGGTCTTCTGCGATTTTTAGCGGAGTCAGATCGGTTAGTTGAGTCGGACTCGAATCAGCAGCGTAAGGCGGGCGAAACAATGTAGTGGCGCGACCTGTTATCGTTTCCAGCAAAAGCTGTGTTGCATTTAACTCCAGCCGAATGTGCTCGGGCCAGCAGAGCGCCAGGTTCGGATGATAATAAGTGTGGTTTCCCATCTCGTGTCCTTCGTTGACGATGCGGCGAACAAGCCCCGGGTAGCGTTCCGCGTTCACGCCCACGAGAAAAAATGCGGCTTTCACGTTTGCCGCCTTAAGAATATCCAAAATCTGCGGTGTCCATCGTGGATCAGGGCCGTCGTCAAAAGTGATTGCGACCTGATGTTCGCCGGCAGCGCCCTGGTGATAGAGCGTTGGGAATTCCGCAAACTTCACGTATTTCGCCGTGAGATAACCATCGGCATCCACGGCAAGCTTTCGCAATCCGTCCGTGCGTTCCTCGTCAACAGTTACAATCTCGCCATCGCCGACGTCGGTTATTGTGTCCGTCGATTTTATCACTTCGAGTGACTGCCGCGTCTGATTGTCGAATTTGAAATCCCGCGGAACATTCAACGCATCCCAAATTGCTGGGTCTTCGCTGCCCAGCCGATAAAGAGCGAACCCGCCGGCCTTTTTGTCGCGCACTTCGCGCAATTGGTTAAGGAACGTCACCGCGTCCAGAAACCACACGGCGTGCTCCTTGTCTTCATCCTGAAAATAAAAATACGGGCTGTATCCCGGTCCCTGCACTTCCGCGCTCTTGGTTTCCGCATCGTTAGCGCGGCTCATCGCTTCTGAAAAGCTGATCATCTCGGCTTTTTTCGCACCGATCGTCCAATCGTATCCGTAGCTGCCGATTGCGATGATCCACTGCTTGGTGTCGGAATCTTCCAGCAAGACGTGGACCCATCCTTCAAACCACGAACGCGACGCCACCGGCCCGGGTGGATCGGTGTCGGACGTTTCGTCAAACAACATCGCCACGAAACGATCGACGTTGTCGGAAAGCGCCTCGAAATCGATGTAATCCAATTCCTGACCAGGTTGAACGCAGAGCCAAAGCTCCTTGTTATCGTCGTGCAAGGCGTCGGCGAACTTGTCGATAAATCCAGTGATGTCTTTCTTGTGGGCCGGATCGATCTGCTGCCAGTCGACTACAACGCCCGCTGCTTTCGCGTTGCGCAAAACGGCAAGCACACGCTGGATAAAGCGCTCCCGTCGTTGCGCCGGCCCGTGCGCCAAATTTTCAATCGCTTCCGGCTGCCAGGTGTCGCCGACGAGGTTCGTCAGTAGCGGCATCAACGCGATCCCCTTGCCTGCGCTCAGTTTCAAGAGCCGGGTGTCTCCGTCGATTTGTAAATCGCCCAAGCCATTGATCACCGTCATCCATTCTGGACAAAGATGTGTAATTTGCCCTGCGTGTTGCTCGAGTGACGCGTAGCTGTAAGGATCACCGTTCGCATAGAATGCCAGACGGACTTCGTTATTTGGCGATTTCTTCCGCGGCCGCGCGGTAGGCGCAGGCGCTGCCCCGGCGAGCTTTTTTGCGGCTTGTCGCGCTGCGGAAAATTTCTGCCACAGCAGCGAACTTGGAGACAATTGGTCAGCCGGATTCTGTTTTTGCAACGCTTTCAACTGGCCTTTCAACTGCCGCAAGGAAAACGGCACATTCATTTTCGGCGCAACGAAAAGCGTCTGGACGAAGACGACCGTCCCCAGAAAGAAGAGGACACCCCCGATCAGCAGGATCAGGCGCAGGCGCGGCCAGCGTTTTCCCGTCGGATCGGAGAAAACGAACGGTGTGACTTCTTCTGGAGGGGGCCCCTGCATGCAGTGCCTACAATCGCTCAGACGCAAAAATAATAAAATGCGATTCGGTTAGCTTCCTCCACAATATCCGAAAGCGGCGCAGCAGCGCCGCACTCCAAAACGCCAAGCGCCGAACGTGCATCAGTTCGGCCGTGCTGTGGAGTGCCGAAAAGTGGGCGAGAAAATCAGCCGCTGAAGCTGAGTGGGCGCTCCGGCGCTTCAATTCCCCGCTGTAGCCACGGGCCTGTGGGCTGTCACCGTGACATGAAAACGCGCCGAAGAGCACCGGCCACAGGCCGGTTGCTACAACACTTGCGAAACGCCTTCAGAAAAAGATTTCGAACCCGCCGTAGTAGTTCCGCGGCAGCGCAGGCATAATGCCTTCCTCGCGGACTTCGCCCCAATAATCCTCGTCGAAGAGGTTCCTGATACCGGCGAAGACGCCGGCTCGCCCTTTCCAAAATTTAAATTCGGCTGTGAGGTCCCAAACATTATATGCGGGAATGGAGCCTTCGAAGGAATCGCCATCGTCACCAAATTCATCGTCAACAAGCGTGCCAAGAAGCGCCATTTTAAAGGTATCCTTGTAGCTGTAGATCACGCCGGTCTTCACCTGGTAATTTGGAGCGTATGCCGGTGTGTTGCCCTTATTTGGGCCGGAGGTGAATTCGGCGTCCAGCAACGTGACGTTGCCGTAGAGCATGAAGTTGCCGTAAGGGCTCGGGGAGCCGCCGTTAATCAACGCCAGAACGTCCAGTTCGGTCGCGGCTTCAAATCCGATGTAACGAGCATCGCCAATGTTGCTCGTAGAAGTAAAACCGTTAGGCAAAATGATCTCACCGACCTGATCGTCGAAAGTGAAATAGAAGCCGCTGAGGTCGAAATTGAGGTAAGGAAACGGTTTTCCGCGCACTCCATATTCAAACTGAAGCGAGTTGCCTTCCTTGAGGTTGCCATTTACCACGCTGCTCCCTCCGGTCGGGACCAGTTCCCCGTACGTAATTGGGCGGTAGGCTTGCGATATTGTGCCGTAAAGTTCAACACGCGGCGGGCCACCGGTTATGACGATGGGAGCGGGAGGATTTTTAGCCTCTGCACCCTTTTCTCCCGCGATGGGAGGCGCGGGGACAATTTGCTGGCCTTCGATCAATACGTAGTCCAATCCCAGCCCAAACAGCGGCACAAAATTAAAATCGGACTGTGAATGCAGAGGATTCGAGACGTTAACTTCTTCGTCGACACTTTGATTGAGAAATTCCAGGCGCATACCGGGAACAATGGAAAGACGGCCGAAATGGAACCGATTCTCGGCAAAAATGGCACCGTCCCATGTTTCGCCGGTGTTCAAGTTACGAAGCATACCATGCTCTGCGTCCGGCGTTTGACCGCGTTCGTCACGGCGGTCCTGCAACGCGTGATAGAAATAAATGCCGCCGGCAATGGTCGAGACGTCGTTGAACAAATTGTAGTCGTGGCGCACCCGCGCATCGAGACCTTCTGTGTAGGCGGACCGCAACTGAATTGAGTTCGTATTCGCATCTGGTCCGCTGGGCAGCGTGCCGAAAGCTCCGCCACGCTGACGCTTGCTCCAGCGCGTCAGGTATCCGCCGAATGCCTTGATGTCGAGCTGCGTTCTTTCCGAGAATATCTTCTGATACTCCAGTGTGGCGTAGTAGCGCTCGAGCCGGAATCGATCGAAAAACCGCGTGCTCGCAGTGCGATCGTCTTCGACGAAGACAGAGTCTGGCGGATTGACCGCTTCCCGACGACGGAGCCCTCCGGGTTCGCCGTGTTCTTCGTCGTAAGCGTCCAGCGTGAGCACGAAACGGCTGTCGTCAGTTACATTCCAAACAAGACGTGCGCTGCCACCATTGAGATCGTAGTCGCTATTGGCTTCGCGAAATCCTTCTTGTTGCCGGTGATCGTAATAGAAGTAGTAACCCAACGGCCCAACTGTGCCATCCGCTTCTGTGTAGTTGCGATAATAGTCGTAGCTGCCAAACACATTCTTGGTAGTGAAATGAAACGGCGCGTCTTGCCGAGGCATTTTCATGACGAAATTGAGCGCTCCACCCGGTTGCGGCCCGAACTGTAATGCCGCGCCTGCGCGAATGAGTTCAATTCGCTCTACCGCGTCCAGGATTGGCGTATAATGGGTTTCAGGAAAACCGAATTGCTCGTTCTTGAGCGAGATGCCGTCTTTGAGCACCTGCATGAATTCGCTGCGCTGCGAATTCAGACCGCGATAACCGAAGTTGATAATTGGCGAACTAGGCTCTTCGCTGACGACAATGCCAGGCGTAGTGGCCATCACCTCTCGATAGTCATTACCGGCGAAGGTGGGAAACTCTTTCGGTTTCACGAACGAAGTTTTCTTGCCGGCGTTGATCCGCGTCCCTTCAACTGGAGGCAACGCAGGATACGGAACCGGATAGATATCGAAGCTTCCTGTGACGACCACTGCCTCGGCTTCAGCCGTTTCGGCAACACTAGTTAGCGCGAGCGACTGGTTTTCATTTGCGTCGGCCCACGGCGCATTGTCCGTGGTCAAATTGCTGCCTTTCTTGTCCGAGCGGCGCCGACGGGATTTATTATCCTTGCTGCCGTTCTCGTCACCATCGACATCGTCATTGTCGTTTGCTGCAATCGGAGCCGTGAGGGCGTCCTGAGCCAAAGCGGGATCCATAAAACAACAGAGCGCGATCCCCGCGAGCGCGGTTCCCAAAGCAAGAGTAACTTTCGAATACATGCGCGCGATGAAAAGAAATTGTTCCTAGCGACGCAAGCCTTTTGTTACATTTTTGCAATGTTTCGCGCCCGGTCGCCACTCGCTTGGCGTACGTCGTGGAACGGATTCTCTCATTGGGCGGTGGACGTTGAGCTTTGGGAGATGAAAGTTAATCGCTAACATGCATATCACACCCGATACACTGCCCACCGGACACGCCGGTATTGTCGCGCGTTTCAAAAAAGGTCCTACCATCCATTCCAGCGCGTGGGTTGTCCCGGGAGCAACGGTCATCGGTGACGTGATTCTAGAAGAAGAATCGAGTGTTTGGTATGGCGCGGTGCTTCGCGGTGATATCAATCGCATCGTGATAGGTCCGCGCTCGAACATTCAGGATAATGCTGTTGTTCACGTCGACACCAATTATCCGACAACCATGGGCGAACTGGTTACCGTCGGCCACACCGCGATCGTGCACGCATGCAAAATCGACAATGAAGTGCTGGTAGGTATGGGCGCAATCATTCTTGACGATGTGGAAGTCGGCGCGCGCTCCATTGTCGGTGCCAACGCCCTTGTCACCATCGGGACAAAAATTCCGCCTGGCTCGCTGGTGCTCGGTTCGCCGGCGAAAATCCGCCGCCAACTGAGCCTTGATGAACAAAAGGATATCGCTCGATGGGCGTGGAGCTACGTTGAAACAGCGAAGCAATATCGCGAATTTTGCTGAACAACCCACAAAACCAGGGAACAATAGTGCACATATGAAAGCTATCATCGGATCCGCATTAGCTACGCTCTTAGCCGTCGCCCTCATCCACGCGCAGTTGTCCGCTGAAGAAATGCAATCCACCGACATGCATCTCTATTCTCCGACAGCTATCGAATGGAAAGCAGCGCCGGCGACTTTGCCTCCTGGCGCAAGGATGGCTGTACTCGAAGGCGACCCAACGAAGGAAGGCCCGTTCGTGGTGCGATTTCAGTTTCCTGACGGCTATCATGTCCCGCCGCATACCCATCCAAAGACTGAGCGGCTCACTGTGATTTCGGGCACCCTGTATCTCGCGACTGGAGAAGCGCTCGATCGCAGCAGCGCGAAAAAACTTCCTGCCGGGTCATTCGGTTACTGGCCCGCTGGCATGAAACACACGGCGTGGTCCGAAGGCGAGACGGTCATTCAACTCCATGGGATCGGCCCATGGCAGATCAACTACGTAAATCCTGCTGACGATCCGAGGAACGCAAAGA